>NZ_JBEZGJ010000136.1:0-20467 GCF_040649965.1 Micromonospora sp. NPDC048843 | reverse complement strand
GCTGCGCGAGGTGTTCCAGCAGCTCGTAGCCGCCGGAGTATTGGTCATGACCGGAGGGCACACCCTACGGCTCTACCCGCCGCTAACCGCCGACGCAGCGCCACTTGGTGTCGCGGACGTTGCCAGAGGGGCGCTGCGCCATGTGCCGGCGTACGTAGCCGACGACCTTGCGCATGTGCTTGTAGTCGCCGTCGGACAGGTCACCCCGTTTGCGACGGAGCAGGTTGATGATCTTCCGCCCGGATTCGTGTCCGACGGACTCGCCACCACCAGCTCGACCGCCCTTGTGCCAGCCGACCTGCTTCGACTCGTCGGTCTCCAGCCATGTGGACAGCTCACCGGGCTTCATGTTCACTGCTTCGGTGAACTCCCGGTAGGTGTCCCGGCCGTCGTCACCTCTGCTCATGGCGCAGCGCCTCGGGGCGGTGGGCCACGTCGCGGCCCGTGCCGTCACTGCGGACCCGGTACTGCGGGTCGTCGGGGCCCGCGTTCACGGCCCGCCCACGGATCCGTGTCCGCTCGGTGATCGTCCCCCGCACCACGCCGTACGCGCGGCTGCCGTGGGCCGACCAGGAGACATGGTCGCCCTCGTGGAATCTCTGTTCGGCCATGGTCCTCGGCTACCCGGGGCGGCCACTGCGAAACGACTACGGGGTGATCTCGGCGACCGGCAGCTTGATCTCGAACGGCTCGGTCAGGTCGATCAACTCGGCACCGTCGGCGACCAGCTCGTACTGCCGCTCACCGCCCGGCCCCACCCGGTCGCCGATCCGGTACGCGTACACGTGCACCGGATCCTGCTCGATCCGCCAGAAGAACGGGATGCCGGCGGCGGCGTACTCGCCCGGTTTCGCGAACCGGTCGATCCGTCGCGTGCCGGGCGAAACGATCTCCACGGCGAGCACGACATCCTGCGGCAGCAGCGAGGACCGGTCGGACGGTACGTCGGAGCGGCACAACAGGACATCCGGGCGCCGGATGGTGTCGTGACCGAGCTCGACCGCGACGGCCTGGGTGGCCCGGATCTCCGCCGGCGCGTGGCTTCGCAGCCACCTCCAGAGCAGGCCTGAGATGTCCTGGTGACCGAGGGTCGGGAAGGGCACCACCTGGAGGGCTCCGTCGACGAGTTCGACGCGCCGGCAGTCGTCGTCCGGCAGGCTCTGCAGGTCCGCGACCTGATAGTCGGCGCGCTGTTGTCGTGCCGGGTACGGACGCCAGCGGTCCGGTGGTGTCGGATTCGGCCATGCGCTCACCGGGGGACCGTAGCGCCGGTGACGGGCGGCCCCGTCGCACCCGGCGTGCGGCGCTCACCCGGCGGGCTTCTCCGTCACGAAGATGGCGGTGCCCGGGAAGAGTCGTCCGCGCAGCGGGCTCCACTGCCCCCAGATCCCCTCGTGTCCCTCCGGCCACTCCGGCTCCACCAGGTCCACCAGCCGGAACCCGGCGCCGACCAGCTCGCGGATCCGGTCGCCGAGGGTGCGGTGCTGCTCGACGTAGGTGGCCACGCCGCTCTCGTCCTGCTCCACGTACGGGGAGCGGTCGAAGTACGAATGCACGGCCGTCAGGCCGCCCTCGCCGGGGTCGTCGAGGAAGATCCACCGCATCGGGTGGGTCACCGAGAACACCCACCGGCCGCCCGGGCGCAGCACCCGGTGCACCTCGGCGAACAGCGCCGCCGAGTCGTCCACGAACGGGATCGCGCCGAACGCGGTGCAGGCGACGTCGAACGACCGGTCGGCGAACGGCAGGGCGAGCGCGTCGGCCTGCACCAGCGGTACGCGTACCCCGGTGCGGTCGGCGGCCTCGGCGGCGTGCCGCAACATGCCGGCGGACAGGTCGAAGGCGACCGGCCGGGCACCCTGGGTGGCGAGCCAGCGGGCGGCGGCCGCGGCGCCGGCGCCCACCTCCAGCACCCGCCGCC
This sequence comes from Micromonospora sp. NPDC048843, assembly GCF_040649965.1. Taxonomy (NCBI): domain Bacteria; kingdom Bacillati; phylum Actinomycetota; class Actinomycetes; order Micromonosporales; family Micromonosporaceae; genus Micromonospora; species Micromonospora sp. NPDC048843. The sequence goes on along the minus strand of NZ_JBEZGJ010000136.1, from coordinate 18,546 downwards.
CCGACACGTCGCCGAGCAGCCGGGCGTCGGCCTCGCGTAGGCCCTCGGGGCACCACACGAAGTCCACGTCGCCGAGGAACGCGCCGTGTTCGGCCTGGTAGGCGTCGGCGTCGGTGTCCCACCAGCCGCGGTTGGCGCGCCGGGCCTCGGCGTCACCCACCCGGCGCCGGGTAACCCGGCTGTCGTCATCCACGCGCTCACGCTAGGCCCCACCCACCCCATTGGGTGCGGCGGCGCGTCCACGATCTGAGCGACTCCTTCGCGCGGCGGGCTTGAGCGGCCCGTCTTCGGCGACGTCGCGGTGTCCGAGCCGCTTGGACGCACCGACATCCGAAGAACCGAGTCGATCAAGTGCGGTGGCGGTGGCGCGGTCGGCGGGGCGGGAGGGGCTGCTGTGACGCAGGAGACAGCAGGGGTGTTTTCCGGGCGATTGTTCGGCTTTCGCAGGTCATCGCACGAAGAGAACCCGGGAGGGCTTGCACGCTGTGGTAATGCGCACGGTAGGCTAGACGATGCGCTCGCGGATCGCGTTGCCTCGGCAGGGAGCAGGTGCGCGGTCGACGGAGCCACATCATGATCTCACTAGGCGATCGTTCGGTGTGCCCGGCGACGGATCCGCTGGCGCGAACAGGTCACTGCGACACACCAGCCTGCTGTGACAACCCACCGACCGGAGCAACCGCCCACATGACGAGCAGCATCGAGGCCCCCTCGAGCGCCACCCGGGTCACCCACGACGATCTCGGTTCCGAGGAGGCATTCCTCGCCGCGATCGACGAGACCATCAAGTACTTCAACGACGGCGACATTGTCGAAGGCACCGTCGTCAAGGTCGATCGGGACGAGGTCCTGCTCGACATCGGCTACAAGACCGAGGGTGTCATCCCCTCTCGGGAGTTGTCGATCAAGCACGACGTGGACCCCGCCGAGGTTGTGACTGTTGGCGACCACATCGAGGCCCTGGTTCTCCAGAAGGAGGACAAGGAGGGTCGTCTGATCCTCTCCAAGAAGCGGGCACAGTACGAGCGGGCCTGGGGCACGATCGAGAAGATCAAGGACGAGGACGGCGTCGTCCGCGGTTCGGTCATCGAGGTGGTCAAGGGCGGCCTCATCCTCGACATCGGGCTGCGCGGCTTCCTGCCCGCGTCCCTGGTCGAGATGCGTCGTGTGCGTGACCTGCAGCCGTACGTCGGGCGGGAGCTCGAAGCCAAGATCATCGAGCTGGACAAGAACCGCAACAACGTGGTTCTGTCCCGCCGGGCCTGGCTGGAGCAGACGCAGTCCGAGGTGCGCACCGAGTTCCTCAACAAGCTGCAGAAGGGCCAGGTCCGCAAGGGCGTCGTGTCCTCGATCGTCAACTTCGGCGCCTTCGTGGACCTGGGCGGCGTCGACGGTCTGGTGCACGTCTCCGAGCTGTCCTGGAAGCACATCGACCACCCGTCCGAGGTCGTCGAGGTGGGCCAGGAGGTCGAGGTCGAGGTCCTGGACGTCGACCTGGACCGCGAGCGTGTCTCGCTGTCGCTGAAGGCGACCCAGGAAGACCCGTGGCGGCAGTTCGCCCGCACCCACGCGATCCAGCAGATCGTGCCGGGTAAGGTCACCAAGCTGGTTCCGTTCGGTGCGTTCGTCCGCGTGGACGACGGCATCGAGGGCCTGGTCCACATCTCCGAGCTGGCCGAGCGCCACGTGGAGATCCCGGAGCAGGTCGTCCAGGTTGGCTCCGAGGTCATGGTCAAGGTCATCGACATCGACCTGGAGCGTCGCCGGATCTCGCTGTCGCTCAAGCAGGCCAACGAGGGCTTCGTCGAGGGCGAGGAGCACTTCGACCCGACCCTCTACGGCATGGCCGCGACGTACGACACCGAGGGCAACTACATCTACCCCGAGGGCTTCGACCCGGAGACGGGCGAGTGGCTCGAGGGGTACGACAAGCAGCGCGAGACCTGGGAGAACCAGTACGCCGAGGCTCGTCTGCGCTGGGAGGCCCACACCAAGCAGGTGCAGACCTCTCGGGCCGCCGACGCCGAGGCTGCTGCCAACCCGACTCCGGTCGTCCCGGCCGCTGCCGGTGGCGGCGGCGGTGGCACCACCTCCTCGTCCAGCCCGGCCCCGAGCCGGCAGGCCGAGGAGCCGGCCGGCACGCTGGCCACCGACGAGGCGCTCGCCGCTCTGCGGGAGAAGCTCGCCGGCGGTAAGTGACCCGCTGAACGACGACGGGCCCCGTCCCCGCGATCTCCGGATCGCTGGGGGCGGGGCCCTCGCCGTACCCGCCGCCAGCCGTGCGGCACGCTCGACCGGGGATGGGTTTGGCGGCGGGCTTGTCGATCCGGTTGACTGTTCGGGTGCTGAGGGTGGGGTTGACCGGCGGGATCGGGTCAGGCAAGAGCGCGGTGGCCGCGCGGCTCGTCGAGCGGGGCGCGGTGCTGATTGACGCCGACCGGGTGGCCCGGGAGGTGGTGGCGCCGGGTACGGACGGGCTGGCCGAGATAATCGCCGCCTTCTCCGACGCTGTGGTGGACGCCGACGGCGCACTGGACCGTGCCGCGCTGGGAGCTGTGGTGTTCGCCGACGTGACCGCCCGCCGTCGGCTGGAGGCGATCACCCACCCCCGGGTTCGGGCCCGCACCGCGGAGTTGGCCGCAGCGGCGGCACCCGACGCGATAGTCGTCAACGACGTACCGCTGCTGGTCGAGGTGGGTCTCGCGCCGACGTACCACCTGGTGGTCGTGGTGCAGACGGCCGTGGCGACAAGACTGGAGCGGCTGGCGCGCGACCGGGGGATGGGTCGCGCGGAGGCCGAGCGGAGGATCGCCGCCCAGGCCGACGACGCCCGCCGCCGGGCGGCGGCGGACGTGGTGCTGACAAACGACGGGAGCCTGACGGCGCTGCACGACGCCGTCGACAGGCTCTGGAAGCAGCGGTTGGTGCCCTACGAGGACAACCTGCGCCAGCGGCGGGTGGTCCCCCCGGACGCGGCCGAGTTGGCGGGGGCCGACGCGAGTTGGCCGGAGCAGTACGCGCGGCTGGCCGCCCGGATTCAGCACACGCTCGGCTCGGATGCCCTACGCATCGATCACATCGGTTCGACGGCGGTGCCCGGCCTGGCCGCCCAGAACGTCATCGACGTGCAGGTGGCGGTCGCCAGCCTCGTCGACGCCGACGGGCCGTTGGCCGATCGGCTGGCGAGCGCCGGGTTTCCGCGGGTGCCGGGGCAGTGGTGGGACGACCCGCGCCCGGCCGGCAGGGGCCGGTGGGAGAAGCGGTTGCACGGTAGTGCGGACCCGGCCCGCCCGGTTCGTCTGCACGTGCGGGTGGCGGACTCGCCGGGTTGGCGGTACGCGTTGCTGATGCGTGACCACCTGCGTGCCGACCCGGATCAGCGGGCCACGTACCTGCTGCTCAAGCGGGATCTGGTCGACGCGGCGCCAGAGGCCGGCGATTCCGGCACGGCGCGCAACCCGTGGTTCGACGAGGAGTACCTGCGGGCCGAGCAGTGGGCCGCGCAGACCGGCTGGCGCCCCTGAGGCGTCGGTCAGCGGCCACCGGGTCGAGGGGTCGGAGACCGAGGGGCCGTCGGTCGAGGGGCGGCGGGCCGCGGGTTGGCGGCCAGTCGGGGCACGACGGCGGGCTGGAGATCCAGGTGTGCCCACGCGCCGGCGTCGGTCTGCACCTCGAGCCGGCGGAGCGACCCGTCCCGGTCGAGCCAGTAACGCAGCCGCGCGTCGGCCGGACCCGACTCGATGACGTCCACCGTCCGTCCGGCGGTGACGTCCTCGCGTACCCGCACGGCCGCGCCGCGCTGCCCGACCGACCCAGCGGCGATTGCGGCGTCGACCAGCACGCTCAGGTCGTCCCGGGCGGGCCGGGAGACCCGCCATCCTCCGGCCGGGGGTGGTAGCGGCGGCCGGGCAGGCGCCTCCGCGGTGCCGCCGGCGTCGGCCGCCGGCAGGTCCGCCCGGGCCAGACCGGCGGCGTCGCGGCGCAGCAGGGTCCGGCGGTCCGGTACGCCCAGGTCGGCGACAGCGAGGTACGCGGTACGCGCGGTCCAGCTCAACCAGCCGGTGCCCCGCAGGTTCGTGTCAGTGCCCACCGGTGCGGTCAGCGTCACAGTGGCACCGCCGTGGGCTCGGAGCCGGGCCGGCAGCCGGTCGAGCCGACGTTGCTCGGCGTCGGTCAGCGCGCGGGGCAGACCGGGGCGGCCGCCTAATGCGTCCACCGGTCGAAGTGTCGGCCGGTCCGCGCGGTTGAAGATCATCGTGATCGCACCGGTGCCGGGCAGCACAGTCACCAGCTTGTGCAGCCGGGCGTCCTGGTCGAGCCAGAACCGGGTCTGTCCGTGCGGGGCGGGCGTCGCGGCGCTGGGGGTGCCGATGGCCGTGCTGGCGGCTGGCGCGCCGCTGGGCAGTGGTGCCTGAATGACGTCCAGTGGGCCAGCCGGGACGGCCTCGCGGGCGATCCAGCGCGCCCCGTCGGACGCTGCCGCCCGGGTCGCGGTGTCGGGGCGGTCGGCGGCGAGATCGAGGAGCAGGTCGAGCACCGGTGCCAGGTGCGCCCCGGGTGCCAGTCGGTGCAGCCGCCACCGGTCCGGCGGGGGCATCAGCGGTGGTGCGGCGGGAGTGGGCACCGCCGCCGGATCGGGCCGGATCACCAGCACCGGGCCGCTCTTCTGCAACAGCCCTCGTTCGGCACCCGCTCCCGGCCCGCCCACGTCGAGGTAGAGCAGGGACCGGGACCAGTCCACCCAGCCCACCAGCTCGATGCGGGCGGCGCCGGTGCCGGCAGTGACCCGTACGCCCGCGCGCAGGTCCCGCAGGTTGGTGACCCGCACGGCGGCCAGCCGCTCGCCCTCCGCCAGGGTCAGCGGTCGGGCCGGCTCGGGCGGGTCGGGCGTCCAACTCAACAGCCCGAGCACCAGCGCCGTCGCGGACGTCACAGCCGTTAGACCGAGCAACAGCAGCACCGTACGACGACGACGGCCGGCCGAGGGCGGCCCGGTGGTGTCGGCGGTCTCGCTGTTGTCGGCGGTGTCCGAGGTGTCGTCGCGGCGGGTGGTCCCGCGGTTCTCCGCGAGGCTTCGCTCGGCGGCGGCCCGCCGCGTGTCGTCGGTCTTGCGGCCGGCGGCGGCTCGGCGCGCGCCACCGGCGGACCGGCCGGCTGTGGACCTGTTCCCGGTGTCGTTGGTTCGGCCGGCCTTGGACGTGTTCTTGGTGTCGTTGGTTCGGCCGGTCGCCGAGGCACCGCCGGCCGAGCCGGTGCGGTGCCGCCCGCTGCCGCTGGCCGGGCTGCCACCGCTGGCCGGGCCGCTGCCGGTGCTCCCGGCCTCCGGCCGGGGTGTGGCGGTGCGGGCGGTGTCGGGCGCCGGGGTCGGAGAGGTGTCCACGGAGATGAAACGGGCGGGAAGGCACCGGGGTGACGAGCAGGGGCGCTCGCGGCGGCCGGTCTGCGCCTCGAGCGCGACCACACGGGTGCGCACGCCGGACGAGCCGGGTGCTGCGACCGCAGTGCCGGGGGTGACCGGCCGTGATGTTGGCCTGGCCACCGGCCCGGTCGGCCGCCGCGAGCGGCCTACATGAAGAGGGTAGTCCCGGTGACATGGGCCACACAATGGGAATATTGAAGCCGATCACGTACCTGGCGTGACGGCCGTTCCTGTCGGACCTCCGGCGTACCGTTGATGGCATGGCGCTCGACATTCCCCGGCTGGACAGCCGCTTCCAGGTCGTCAGTGACTTTCAGCCGGCCGGCGACCAACCGGCGGCCATCGATGACCTTGAGCGTCGGGTTCGGCGCGGCGACCGCAACACGGTTCTGCTCGGCGCGACCGGCACCGGCAAGAGCGCCACCACGGCGTGGCTGATCGAACGGCTGCAACGCCCCACCCTGGTGCTCGCCCCGAACAAGACGCTCTGCGCGCAGTTGGCCAAGGAGTTCAGCGAGCTGCTGCCGCACAACGCTGTCGAATACTTCGTCTCGTACTACGACTACTACCAGCCCGAGGCGTACATCCCGCAGACCGACACCTACATCGAGAAGGACTCCTCGATCAACGAGGAGGTGGAGCGGCTGCGGCACTCGGCGACGATGTCGCTGCTCACCCGCCGCGACGTGATCGTGGTGGCTACCGTCTCGGCGATCTACGGCCTGGGCACTCCGGAGGAGTACCTCAACCGGGCGGTGAAGGTGCAGATCGGGCAGGAGCTCGACCGCGACCAGTTGCTGCGCCGGCTGGTCGACATCCAGTACACCCGCAACGACATGGCCTTCCAGCGGGGCACCTTCCGGGTCCGCGGCGACACGCTGGAGATCATCCCGGCGTACGAGGAGCTGGCGATCCGGATCGAGCTGTTCGGTGACGAGGTGGAGAAGCTCTACTACCTCAACCCGTTGACCGGTGACGTGGTCCGCGAGGTCGACCAGCTGGTGATCTTCCCGGCCACCCACTACGCGGCCGGACCGGAGCGGATGGAACGGGCGATCCGTGACATCGAGGTGGAGTTGGCCGAGCGGCTCGCCGAGCTGGAGCGGCAGGGCAAGCTGCTGGAGGCGCAGCGGCTGCGGATGCGCACCACCTACGACATCGAGATGATGCGGCAGGTGGGCTTCTGCTCCGGCATCGAGAACTACTCGATGCACATGGACGGGCGGCTGCCCGGCAGCCCGCCGCACGCCCTGCTCGACTACTTCCCCGACGACTTCCTCACTGTGGTCGACGAGTCGCACGTGACGATCCCGCAGATCGGCGGCATGTACGAGGGCGACGCGTCGCGCAAGCGGATGCTCATCGACCACGGCTTCCGGCTGCCCAGCGCTGCCGACAACCGGCCACTGCGTTTCGACGAGTTCCTGGAGCGGGTCGGCCAGATGGTCTACCTATCCGCGACCCCCGGCACCTGGGAGATGGAGCAGGCCCAGGGCGAGTTCGTCGAGCAGGTGATCCGACCCACCGGTCTGGTCGACCCGGAGGTCGTGATCAAGCCGACCAAGGGCCAGATCGACGACCTGATGCACGAGATCAAGCTGCGGACCGACCGGGACGAGCGGGTGCTGGTCACCACGCTGACCAAGAAGATGGCCGAGGACCTGTCCGACTACCTCCTGGAGAACGGCATCCGGGTGCGCTACCTGCACTCGGAGGTCGACACGTTGCGCCGGGTGGAGCTGCTGCGCGAGCTGCGCAAGGGCGACTACGACGTGCTCGTCGGCATCAACCTGCTCCGCGAAGGTCTGGACCTGCCCGAGGTGTCGTTGGTGGCGATTCTCGACGCCGACAAGGAGGGCTTCCTGCGCAGCGGCCGGTCGCTGATCCAGACCATCGGGCGGGCCGCTCGTAACGTCTCCGGCCAGGTGCACATGTACGCCGACAAGATCACCCCTTCGATGGCGGCGGCGATCGACGAGACCGATCGGCGTCGGGCCAAGCAGATCGCGCACAACGAGGCGCACGGCATCAGCCCGGAGCCGCTGCGCAAGAAGATCCACGACATCCTGGACGACATCTACCGCGAGGCGGAGGACACCGAGAACTCCCGGGTCGGCGGCGCGGTGCGTCAGCTGTCCCGAGGGAAGGCGCCGGTCAAGGAGACCCGCAGCCGGAGCCGGTCCGCCGCGAGCACCACCTCACGGGAGGGGATGGCCCGCGCCGACCTCGCCCAGCTCATCCAGGAGCTCAACGACCAGATGTTGGCCGCCGCTCGCGAGCTTCAGTTCGAGTTGGCCGCCCGGATTCGTGACGAGGTCTCCGACCTGAAGAAGGAGCTGCGCGGCATGGACGCCGCCGGCGTGAAGTGACTGTCACCCGGTCGGCCCCGCCCAGCGCACCGCTCGGGCCCGGCCGACCGGGGCACGCGAAGGGCGGGCACTGTTGACGGCGGTGGCACCGATCGGCGAGATGGTCCTCGGGCTGCCTGACGCCAGCCTGCGTCCCTTCGTCGACAGGTACGTGGGCTACCGGGAGCGGGCGGACGTGCCACTGGTCCGCCGGGAGTCGGCGGGCGTCTTCGTGGTGCTGATCCTGGGCTGGGGCGCTCCGCTGGACGTGACCGACCCGCGTAGCGCGCAGCGTGGCGTCACAGCTGTCGACTCGTTCGTGGCCGGCACCTTCGACAGTTGGTGCACCACGCGCACGGTGGGCGTGGGGGAGGGCGTCGAGCTGCTGCTCGCTCCCCTCACTGCCCGCCGGCTTCTCGGCCTGCCTCTGAGTGAGCTGACCAATCGGGCCGTCGGCGTCGGGCAGCTCCCGGGCCGTTGGCTGGATCGGCTGCGCGGCCGGCTCGCCGAGGCCCCCGGCTGGTCGGAACGATTCGACCTGCTCGACCGGGTGCTCGCCGCCCGGCTGGCGGCGTCCCCGCCGGTGGACCCGCGGCTCGACTGGGCGTGGCGGTGGCTGACCGCCAGCGGTGGGCGGGGGAGCGTCGGTGTGCTCGCCGACGAGTTGGGCTGGAGCCGCCGGCACCTCACGTCCCGGTTCCGGCAGGAGGTCGGCCTGCCGCCCAAGATGGCCGCCCGGCTGCTGCGTTTCCAGCAGGCTCATGCCGCCTCGACCCAGGCCGGCGGGGCCGGGCGAGGAGTCGACTGGGCCGCTGTGGCGGCGGGCTGCGGCTACTACGACCAGTCCCACCTGATCCGGGACTTCCACGAGTTCGCGGGGGCCACACCGGCCGCGCTGCTCTCCGGGCGCTGACGACCGCCGGCCGACCGGAGCCGGGTCGGCGACCCGCCGAGGTCACATTCGTCCAATCCGGAGCCGTGCCGCCGGCCGCAGAATCGGGTCATGCGAACCATCTATCCGATCTTCCGTTATCCCGATCCCCGCGCCGCGATCGACTGGCTCGGTGCCGCCTTCGGTTTCCGGGTGCATGCCGTGTACGAGGCGCCGGACGGTACTGTCGCGCACGCCGAACTGGTCCTCGACACCGGCATGATCATGCTGGGTGGTCGGGCCGACGCCCGGCCCCGGCCGGCCGACGACGACTGGTCGGTCTACGTGGCCGTGCCGGACGTCGACGCCCACTGCGCCCAGGCCCGCGCGGCAGGCGCCGAGATCATCCGCGAGCCGTTCGACACCGACTACGGCTCCCGTGACTACGCAGCCCGCGATCTGGCCGGCAACGTCTGGTCCTTCGGCACCTACCGACCCTGAGCCCGGCCATGCCGATCGGGGACGGGTGACCCGCCGGAGCCAGCCTTCGCTGCCTAAAACCACACTGACCTGCGGAAACGGTGTGTGCGGGCTGGTCCGGACGGCCGACGGCGTCGAATGCCCTGATTGCGGTGCGCGAGCGAGCTATTGCACTGGGTGATCGTCCTGCGTAGTCTCCCTCGGTGGGGAGGCCGGGATGCCGCTGCCAACAAGTCCTGTCATTCGACGTGCACGTCTCGGCGCAGAGCTGCGCCAACTCCGTCGGCGCGAGTCGCTGACCCTGGAGCAGGTCTGCGACCGGCTGGGCTGGGCCTCGACGTCGAAGCTGTCCCGCATCGAGCTGGGTCAGAGTCGCCCGGACCTCGCCGACGTGCTCGATCTGCTGGATGTCTACAAGGTGCCCACGCCGGCCCGGGAGGCGCTGATCGTCATCGCCCGGGACGCGGCGACCAGTCGAGGCTGGTGGAAGACGCTGGGCGAGATGAGCGAACGGCAGCGCACCTACGCCGAGTTGGAGGCGGGCGCCGCCGACATCGTCGAGTACCAGCCGTCGGTGGTGCCGGGGTTGCTCCAGACGCCCGCGTACGCCCGGGTGTTGGTCACCGCCGGCGCCCAGCTCACGCCGGAGGTCGATGTGGAGGCCGAGGTGCGCGCAAGGGCGCTGCGGCAGGAGGTGCTGCGGCGGGCCTACCCGCCGCGCTACACGGCGGTGCTCGCCGAGGCCGTCTGCGACCCGGGTGACCTGCCGGTGGCGGTCTGGCGTGAACAGCTGCGTCATCTGGTAGCGGTGACCGGCCTGTCCCACGTCACGGTGCGGCTGTTGCCGCGCGGAGTGGCCGGTGGCGGGCTGCATCCACTCACACCGTATTCCTGCTACGCCTTCCCCGACCCGGCGGACCCGCGCACTGTCATGCTCGAGGCCTTGACCACCGACGTCCGGTTGGCCACGGTGATCGACGTCGACCGCTACGAGCGGATGACCGCGGCGCTGCTGGCCGCGGCGCTGTCACCGGAGGAGACGGTCACAGTGCTGGCCCGCCGCGTCGGCGAGTGACGGCTGACCGGTGCCCCACGGTGAGGCGCCGCGCGGCCACCGGGCCCGGCGCCCCCGAGCCCGTCGGGACCGGCGGCCGGCGCGTGCGTCCGGCACGATAACCGTGGGGTACGACAGCTCGGCTCAGGCCGGTACGTCGAGGAAGTGTTCGACGACTGGCGGTCCCGCGAAGTGCGGCCCGATCAGCGCCCGCCACTTGTCGAACCGATCGGTGGCCCGGAAGTTCTTCTCGTGCGCCTCGACCGAGTCCCATTCGACGAGCAGCACGAAGCGGGTCGGTGACTCGATTCCTCGGGTCATCCGCACGGACCGGCAGCCGGTCGCACCGGCGAGCACCGGGTGACCCTCGGCGTACGCGGCGGCGAACGCGTCCTCGTGTCCGGGTAGTACGTCGATCAGCGCGACCTCAAGCACCATGTCGGACAGCCTCCCACGGGGGTCGGGGCAGTCGGTGTCGCGGGTCTGTGCCGGACCACTGCCTGGACTCCGCCTCGGCTCGACGGAGGACGTTGACACGGACCCTAGGGTGGCCTCGTGATCATCGACTGGCTCACCGGCACCGCGTTTCGGGTGGCCGGTACGGGCACCACCTGGGCCGAACTGCTGGGGTTCGTGACCGGTGTGCTCAACGTGTGGTTGGTGGCCCGGCAGAAGATCGCCAACTGGCCGATCGGCATCGCCAACGTGCTGCTGCTCATGGTGCTGTTCTGGACCGCCGGGCTGTACGCCGACGCGGGGCTCCAGGTCGTCTACGTCGCGCTCGGCTGCTACGGCTGGTGGCACTGGCTCTTCGGGGGTGAGCGGCGCACCCGGCTCACTGTGAGCCGGACGGGGCGGCCGGAGTGGCTGGCGCTGGCCGCCGCCGGGCTGCTGCTCACCGGCGCGCTCTGGGTGCTGCTGGACCGGGCCACCGACTCGACAGTGCCGCTGCCGGACGCGATGACCACGACGCTTTCCTTGCTGGCCACGTACGGGCAGACCCGCAAGCGGGTGGAGAGTTGGTGGCTCTGGATCGCCGCCGACCTGATCTACATCCCGTTGTACGCGTACAAGGGGCTGCACCTGACGGCAGTGCTCTACCTGGTCTTCCTCGCCCTGTGCGTACTCGGGTTGCGCGCCTGGCGCGCCGATCTGCGTCGGGCCGACCGGCCGAGCGCGATCCCGCCCGGCCCGGCCCCGGTCACCGCGTGAACGCCGAGACATCCGGCCCCGCGCCGGCACCACGCAAGCCGGCGCGTCCGGCCGCAGCGGAGTTCGGGCACGGGATGGTGGTCGGCAAGTTCTATCCACCGCACGCCGGGCACCACGCGCTGATCCGGGCCGCCGCCGCCCGCTGCGCCGAGGTGACAGTCGTCGTGGCGCCCTCGCGTCGGGAGTCCATTCCGCTCCCGCTTCGCCTCGACTGGATGCGCGAGGTGCACGCGGACACGCCGTGGGTCCGTTTCGTCGGCCGGTACGACGACCACCCGGTGGACTACGCCGATCCGGCGGTCTGGGACGCGCACTGCGCGGTGTTCCGCGAGGCGGTCGGGCCGGGGTCGGTGGACGCGGTCTTCTCCTCCGAGGCGTACGGGGCCGAGTTGGCGCGCCGCTTCGACGCCGTACCCGTGTCGGTGGATCCGGATCGGCGGACCGTGCCGGTGTCCGGGACGGCGGTGCGCGCGGACCCGGCGGGTCACTGGCGGTGGCTGAGCCCGCCGGTGCGGGAGTGGTTCGTCCGGCGGGTGGTGGTGGTCGGGGCCGAGTCGACCGGGACCACGACGATGGCGGCGGCGCTCGCCGGGCACTACGGCACGTCCTGGGTGCCGGAGTACGGCCGGGAGTTGACAGCTCGCAAGCTGGCCCGGTTGCGGGAACGAACACCGGAGGCGACCGTCTTCGACGTCACCTGGGATCCTGACGACTTCCGCGCTGTGGTCCGCGAGCAGCAGGCGGCCGAGGACGCGGCGGCCCGGACGAGCGGGCCGCTGCTGGTCTGCGACACCGACGCGCGGGCGACGGCGGTGTGGGAGGAGCGCTACCTGGGCAGCGCGTCGGAGGAGGTACGGGCGGCGGCGCGCCGGCCGGCGCTGTATCTGCTGACCGACCACCGGGGGGTGCCGTTCACCGATGACGGGTTGCGCGACGGTGAGCACCTGCGGGCCTGGATGACCGAGCGCTTCCGGGCCGAGCTGGCCGGGTGCGGGGTGCCGGTGGTGGAGTTGGCCGGGTCGCACGCCGAGCGGTTGGCCCGAGCGGTGCGGGCCTGCGACGACCTGCTCGCCGCCGGCTGGCCGCTCGTCGACCCGATCGCCGCACCAGACATGCACTAGCCTCCTAGGATGCGTCAGGCGGTGTGGCGCGTCGAGCGGTGTCCAGCACCACCGGGTGCCCGGGGTGTGATCACGGGGCGTGGTGGGCAACAATGGTCACCGAGGAGGGGAGTATTCCCCCGCAACGGAGTCGTCAGCACGGTCGATCGCCGGAACCACGGCGCCCGACCCGGCCCCGTAGGTCGCCGCCCCTTTCCGGGGCGACGGCGGAAGAGACCTCCGACAGTCACCAGAGTGAGCGACAGCGGCACGCCGGCTCCCGCAGGGGCGTACGGTGTGCCCGACGCCGCGTGTCTGCCGGAGGAATGAACGTTGGACGTGTCCGGATTGGTGTGGGCGGGAACGCTTGTCGCACTGACTGCGGTCCTGCTCGTCGACCTGTTGATCATCGGTCGGCGCCCGCACGAGCCGAGTGTGCGGGAGTCGAGCCTCTGGGTCGGCTTCTACGTCGGTCTCGCCCTGCTCTTCGGTGTGGGTGTGTGGCTGACCTCCGGAGCCAGCGCGGCCGGCCAGTTCTACACCGGCTGGCTCACCGAGTACAGCCTCTCGGTGGACAACCTCTTCGTCTTCGTGATCATCATGGCCCGCTTCGGGGTGCCTCGGCAGTACCAGCAGAAGGTGCTGCTCGTCGGCATCGTGCTGGCGCTGGTGATGCGCGGCGGGTTCATCGCCGCGGGTGCGGCGCTGATCACACAGTTCTCCTGGGTCTTCTACATCTTCGGCGCGTTCCTGATCTACACCGCGGTGAACCTGGCCCGGCAGGGTGAGCCGGACGAGGACGAGTTCTCCGAGAACGTGCTGATCCGGTGGAGCCGCAAGGCGCTGCCGATCTCGAAGGACTACGACGGGGCGAAGCTCACCACCCACGTGGCCGGCAAGCGGCTGTTCACCCCGATGCTGATCGTGATGATCGCGATCGGCACCACCGACCTGATCTTCGCGTTGGACTCGATCCCGGCGATCTTCGGCATCACCCAGGAGCCGTACCTGGTCTTCACCGCGAACGTCTTCGCGCTGATGGGCCTCCGGCAGCTCTACTTCCTGCTCGGTGGCCTGCTGGACCGGCTGATCTACCTGAGCTACGGCCTGGCCGTCGTGCTCGGGTTCATCGGGGTCAAGCTGGTGCTGGAGGCACTGGCCGACAACAAACTGCCGTTCATCAACGGTGGCGAGCACGTCGGCTGGGCGCCGCACATCCCGATCTGGTTGTCGCTGCTGGTCATCATCGGCACCCTGGGCGTCGCCACCGCCGCCAGCCTGATCAAGTCCTCCCGGGACCGGCGTCGCGAGTTGGCCGACGCCCGACACTGACCGGTCACCGGCCGGGTGCGGACACGCGCCCGGCCGGTGCAGGCTCGACCGACGCGTCCTAGACCCGGTGCGCGCTAACCAGCGTGGCTGTCCGGTCGGCCTGCAGTTCCTCTTCGATGACCCGCCGCCGCCGGTAGCAGGCGTGCAGCATCCGGCGCTGGCCGCCGTCGCCGGGGGCGGCGGTGACGATGCCGATGTGGTGGATCTTGCGGCCCGGTCGGGCGAAGAAGTAGAGATCGCCGGGGCGTTCCGCGCCCAACGACAGCGGGGTGGTGGCCACTGCCTGATCGTCGGCGTCGCGGGGCAGCAGCACCCCGAAACGCCGCCAGGCCAGATGCACCAGCCCCGAGCAGTCGATGCCGTGTGCGGAGAGACCGCCCCAGATGTAGACCACGTCCAGCAGGCGTTGTGCCACAGCGAGCGCCTGCGCGGCGGCCGGCGACGCGGCCGCCGACGGGACCAGGTGGCTGTCGGGCAGCCAGAGCGGGGTGGACCGGCCGGGGACGTGCACCGGCCGCCAGTCGTCGAGCGCGGGGCCGGCCGGGACGAGCCGGGTGCCGACGACGACGCCGGGCAGCACCACCGGCCCGTTCGGGGCGGCGTGCAGGCCAGTGACGGTGGCGTCGACCACCAGCGGGTGGTCGGTGCTGGTGTGGGTCGGGTCGAGAACGGTCAACTGCTCGGCGGGGAGCCAGCCCGGGTAGCCGCGGGGGTCCAGCTTGGCGGCTGGTTGTTCGACGGCGACGACCCGGGCCCAGCCGTCCGGGCGTAGCTCGCTGACGAGGACCCGTTCGCCGAGCAGGAGTTGGCTCAGCACGCAGTCGCCGACCTGCTGGTCGGTATCCATTCCCGAGACCCAGCTCGGGATGTCGGCGCCGGCGGTCAGCGCCGGACGGTCGACCGGGCGGACGGCCTCGGGGGAGGTCCACAGCGTCGCCACGGCGACCCGGACGACGGCCTCGCGGCCCGGTTGCAGCTCCACGTCAACCCCCAGATCGTGTCGGCTGTCCAGGGGAACCCTATGAAAGAAACCGACAGTCATCAACCATGCGCCTGCACTTTTGCTTCAGCGAGGCCGGAGATGCCCAGGCCAGGGGCGTCCGGAAGCACCACTGTCGCCCCGTCGTAGCGGATGCCGCCCTGCACCGGTGACCACGCCAGCCACCAGGCGGCGTCCAGGTCGGGGACCGCTGTGGTGCCGTACGCGGCGACCAGACTCGCGGCTGCCCCGATGCCGACCTGGCTCTCCATCATCGAGCCGACCACAGTGCCGAGCCCGTGCGCGGTGGCCAGGTCGAGGAGGGTACGGGCCGGATGCAGCCCACCGCACTTGGCCAGCTTGACGTTGACCAGGTCGGCGGCCCGGCGGCGGATCACCTCCACCAGGTCACGGACCCCGAAGACCGCCTCGTCGGCCAGGATCGGCACGGACACCCGGTCGCTGACCCAGGCCAACCCGTCCAGGTCCCAGCGGGCCACCGGCTGCTCGACCAACTCCACGTCGAGCCCGGCGTCCTCGATGCCGCGGATCACCCGGACCGCCTCCCGGGGCGTCCAGCCCTGGTTGGCGTCCAGCCGGATCCGGGTGCCGGGGCCGACGGCCGCCCGTACCGCCCGCACCCGGTCCAGGTCACCGGCCGCGTCGGTGCCGACCTTCAACTTGAGCACGCCGAAGCCGTCGGCCTGCCGCTGCCGTGCCGCGGTCGCCAGGTCCACCGCGTCGCCTGCGGCGAGGGTGACGTCCGTCGGGACCCGCAGCGTGGTGCCCCCGAGCAACCGCACCAGGGGTACGCCCAGCCGCCGCGCGGCGAGGTCGTGCAGGGCGACGTCCACCGCCGCCTTCGCGGCCTCGTTGCCGACCACGGCGCGCTGCACCTCGGCGCAACGGGTCACCAGGTCGTCCGGGTCACGGCCAATCAGCTGTGGGCCGAGCAACTCGCGGACGCACGCCTGCGCGCCGGCGACCGACGCGCCGGTGACCTGCCAGACCTGGGGCGCCTCACCGAAGCCGGACCGGCCGTCGCTGTCGACGAGTTCGACGACCAGGGTGTCCACTGTGGTGGTACGGCGCAGCGCGGTGACGAACGGGGTGTGTAAGGGGGCGGAAACCCGGTGGGTGCGTACCGCCGAGATCGTCATGTGAGGCACCCTATACAAAGGTTCACCGCGGGAGGGGAGACCGGATGACCGGGCAGGGCTGGGAGCTGGTGGGTGCACCGAACGCGCGTGACCTGGGCGGGCTCGTCGGCGCGGACGGGCGGCGGGTCCGGGTCGGCCAGTTGATCCGTACTCCGGCGCTGGGTCGGCTGACCGACGAGGACCTACCGGTGCTGGCGAAGCTGGGGCCGGCGTGCGTGGTGGATCTGCGCGACGCCTCGGAGATCGCTGTCGCGCCCGAGGACCGGTTCGCCGGTGAGCCACGGGTGGTGCGCCTGCCGGTGCACGACGCGGAGCACCC
This sequence comes from Micromonospora sp. NPDC048843, assembly GCF_040649965.1. Lineage (NCBI taxonomy): Bacteria > Bacillati > Actinomycetota > Actinomycetes > Micromonosporales > Micromonosporaceae > Micromonospora > Micromonospora sp. NPDC048843. The sequence goes on along the minus strand of NZ_JBEZGJ010000136.1, from coordinate 2,272 downwards.
GGTCTTCACGTACGTCTCGGCGGTGCTGCTCGGTCACGACCTGGACGCGTACGCGGAGCTGGCCCGGCAGGGCACGGCGGGGGCGATGGCGGCGATCTACCGCTGGTTCGTGACCGGTGAGTCGGCGCGGGTCGGTTTCGCCGAGGCGGTGCGGCTGGCGTCCCGGCCGGAGAATCTGCCGCTGCTCTACCACTGCTCCGCCGGCAAGGACCGCACCGGTTGGTTGACAGTCATCCTGTTGACGGCGCTCGGGGTGGACGACGCGGCGATTCGCGCCGACTACCTGCGCAACAACGAGCTGACCGACAGTCTGCGGGCGGTGATCGTCGAGGCGATGCGTCGGCGGAATCCCGAGTTGGACGTCGACGCGGTGTTGCCGGTGCTGGAGGTCCGCGCCGAGTATCTCGACGCCGGTTACGCCGAGGTGCGTCGGGTGCACGGTTCGTTCGACGCGTACCTGCGCGACGGGCTGGGGCTCACCGAGGCCGACCTCAGGGCGTTGCGGGCGCAGTTGCTGGAGTGACAGGTGCGTCGGTGGGCGTGCCGGCGCGGGCGGCGAGGCCGGTGACGATCAGTGCCTGGCCGGCGGCGTAGGTAGCCATGACCAGCACCGGCGCGCCGGTTGGTTGGGCCACCTCGGCCACCCCGGCGGCGATCAGCAGGTCGGAGCCAAGGAAGAGCGCGGCGCCGAGACCGACCCGCCAGCCCTGGGTGGCGGCGGTGCTGGCCATGGCGGCCAGCGCGATCGCGTAACCGGCCACCGGTAGGGCCAGCCCGACGTCGGTCAGCCCCGCCCACATCCAGGTCAGCGCGACGACGGTCAGCACCGCGTACCCCAGGGGCACGGCGACCAGCGGCGTGCGACGCAGCGCTGTCGCTGCGCCGTGTCGGGTGAAGGCCGCGAGGTAGCAGAGGTGCGTGCCGAGGAAGCAGGCCATGCCGGCGAGGAACCAGCCGGGGCCGTCGATCATCAGGGCGACGTCGCCGCCGGTGGCGAAGGCCAGCGCGGCCAGCAACAGCCGGTCCGGTCGGGCCGCGCGTTCGGCGCTGACCCGCCAGAGGTACGCGGCCAGCAGCGGCATCAGCAGCGGCTTGGTCAGGAGGAAGGCCAGGCCGCCGCCGGTGGCGTTGGCCAACAGGTTCGCGGCCGTCACGACGAGGAAGGCGATCAGCACTGTGCGACTGCGGGGCATCGGCGGCTCCGGGGTGGGGGTGCGAGCAGCGTAGCCGCAGTCGGCGGCGCTGGCCTCGCCGCCGAGGCTGTCGGGTCAGAGTTGGTGGCGGGCCGCCCAGACCTGCGCCGAGATGTGCGCGAGCAGCAGGCAGGCGTCGTCCTCCACCTGGTCGTCGCCGTCAGACAGGTCGGCGGTGGTGCAGACGGCGATGAGGTACGGCGGGGCGTCGTCGGGCAGCACCAGGCCGGCGCCGTGACGGACGCCGCGCACCCAACCGTTCTTGTGCGCGATGCGGGTGCCAGTGGGCAGGCCGGCGGCGAGGTCCTCGCGGTGTTCCTGGGCGAGCAGGACGTCAAGCATGGTGGCGCAGGCGGCCGGTGAGGCGAGTGGGCCGGGGGTGTCGGCCCCGGTGGCCAGGGCGCCGAGTAGGGCGGCCAGGTCGGCGGCGGTGACCGTGTTGGTGATGCCGGCCTCGCGGGCGGCGAAGTCCTCGATGCCGCGGCCGGTGACGCTGTTGCGGGCGCCGGCGAGCGCCCAGACCTCGGCGACCGCGGGTAGCCCGACGTGGCCGAGGACGAGGTTGGTGGCGAGGTTGCTGGAGCGCACGATCATGCGGTCGGCCAGCCAGCGCAGCGACGCGGTGCCGCCGATGCGGTCCCAGACCGCGTCGTCGTTGTCGTAGGGCTGCGCGTTGGCGAAGCGGGGTGCGCCGGGCTGGGCGGAGGCGAAGTCGTTGACGACCGGGACCGGGGCGTCCAGGTCCAGGGTGCCGGCCTCGGCGGCGCGGTGCAGCGCGGCGAGCACCGCCACCTTCATGGTGCTCGCGGCGTAGTGGCCGGCGTCCGCGTGGCGGGTCCAGGTCGGCGGGGCGTCGAGTCGCCCGACGTACGCGGAGACGGTGCCGGGCACCCGGTCCAGGTGGGCGTCGAGATCATCCCAGGTCATGCCGGTGACCGTAGCGGATCAAGCGGGGGTGGGCTCGCGTAGCCGTCGGGGGAAAGACGACGGGCGCGGGGGGGGGGGGCGGCCGCCCGACCGTTGCGCACCTGCTCGATCGGCGCCCAGAAAGCACCGCCGTCGTCGTCCGGCGGGTCGCC
>NZ_JBEZGJ010000135.1:0-20469 GCF_040649965.1 Micromonospora sp. NPDC048843 | reverse complement strand
TTCGAGCAGGGTGCTCCTGCTAACGAGAGCACAATAACCCGCGCGCCGCTCGTCGCGTCAATAGGATCCGGTTACGGCTCGGCCGGTTTTCCACCGGACGCGGGCGCCGTCCGCATTTTCCTCCCATTCCACCCGGCTGCTGGCCTCCCGGCCCCGGCCCGGTCGTCGCGCACCGTCGAAGGAGCATCCGCAGCATGAGCAGCGAGCGTCTGGCCGGCCTTCTCGACGAGTACGCGGAGCTGGAGAAGCGGTTGGCCGATCCGGCCATCCACGCCGACCAGGCCACCGCGCGCAGGGTCGGCCGCCGGTACGCCGAGCTGGTGCCGCTGCACAAGGCCGCCGACGAGTTGGAGCAGGCCCGCGCCGATCTGGCCGCGGCTCGCGAGCTGGCCGCCGAGGACCCGTCCTTCGCGGCCGAGGCGGACGCCATCGCCGGGTCCCTGCCGGTGCTGGAGGAGCGGCTCGCCGAGCTGCTCATTCCGCGCGACCCGCATGACGCCAAGGACGTGATCGTCGAGATAAAGGCCGGTGAGGGTGGCGAGGAGTCGGCGCTGTTCGCCGGTGACCTGCTGCGGATGTACACCCGGTACGCCGAGCGGCACGGCTGGGTCACCGAGGTGATCGACGCGCAGGATTCCGACCTCGGCGGGGTCAAGGACGTCTCCCTGGCGATCAAGACCAAGGGTGTGCCGGACGGCGGCAACGGCGTCTGGTCGCGGCTCAAGTGGGAGGGCGGCGTGCACCGGGTGCAGCGTGTCCCGGTGACCGAGTCGCAGGGCCGGATCCACACCAGCGCCGCCGGGGTGCTGGTGCTGCCGGAGGCCGAGGACGTCGACGTCACCATCGACCAGAACGAACTGCGCATCGACGTGTTCCGCTCGTCCGGCCCGGGTGGCCAGTCGGTGAACACCACCGACTCGGCGGTGCGGATCACCCACCTGCCGACCGGCATCGTCGTCTCCTGCCAGAACGAGAAGTCCCAGTTGCAGAACCGGGAGCAGGCGATGCGGATCCTGCGGGCCCGGCTGCTCGCCGCCGCCCAGGAGCAGGCCGACGCCGCCGCCTCGGACGCGCGCAAGGCCCAGGTGCGCACTGTGGACCGCTCGGAGCGGATCCGCACCTACAACTTCCCGCAGAACCGGATCACCGATCACCGGATCGGCTACACCGCGTACAACCTGGACCTGGCGCTCGGTGGCGAGCTGGACGGGGTGCTGGACGCGCTCACCGAGGCAGACCGGGCCGCTCGGCTAGCCGGCGACACCGAGCTAACCCGCCGCTGACCGCGACACCAACCCGCCCCGCCCCTGACCCGCCCCGCGCCCCGCCCCGCCCCGCCGATCATGGAGTTGTGGTGGGCGAATTGGCACGGCGTGGGGTTCTCGTGGGGCACCACAACTCCTTGATCGACGCCAGCGCCAGCGCCAGCGCCAGGGCCAGCGCCAGGGCCAGCGCCAGGGCCAGCGCCAGGGCCAGCGCCAGGGCCAGCGCCAGCGCCAGGGCCAGCGCCCGGCCGGGGTCAGCTCGCGCGGGGGCGGGTCTTGGCGCGGAGCATCTCGCGGTCGGCCTGCTCGAACGCGACGCTGAGCGCGTCGCGCAGCCCGCTGCCACCGGAGACCTCGGCGAAGCCGATGCTGACCCCGACCGGGGTGCCCGGGACCAACGACTCCCAGTCCTCCAGGCGGACCGCTGCCTCGATCCGGCGGGCCACCTCGGCGGCCTCGGTCATGCCGGTGTCCGGCAGCACCACAACGAATTCGTCGCCGCCGTAGCGGGCCACGAAGTCGCCCCGGCGCATCACCCGGTTGATCACGCCGGCGACGCGTTGCAGAACCAGGTCGCCCGAGTGGTGCCCGTGCCGGGTGTTGACCGCCTTGAAGCCGTCCAGGTCGCAGACGCCGATCACCACTCGATCGCCGCGGGTGACGACGGCCGTGATGTAGCGCTCCAGCCGGCGGCGGTTGGGCAGCCCGGTGAGCGGGTCGGTCAACGCCTCGCCCTCGAAGCGTGCGGCCTCGCGGCGCATCTCCTCGTGGTCGATGCGGGCGGCGATGCCGTCGATGTAGACGTCGCGCAGCCGGTCGTTGCGCTGCGCGGCGAGCCGGAACGCCAGCCGGTCGGCCCGGTGCGCCGCCAGGTGGTCCCCGGCGCGGGTCAACGCGATGCTGCGCAATCGGGCCGGCTCGGCCGCCCCGAGCGTCTCGTTGGAGACCTGGACGGTGTCCAGTCGGGCGACCGCCTCGATCGGCCTACCGTCGGCGACGGCGAGGCACACCTGACCGAGCTGACGCAGGTCGCGGGCGCGGGCGCTGTCCCCGCCGTGGGTGATCAACCGGGCCGGCTCGGGGCCTTCGGTCGCCACCTGGTCGCCGAGCGCGGCCTGTCGGGCCGCCGCGTAGCCGTACGCGGCGAGGCTGCTCGGGCGTAGCTGGCCGGCCCGCCCGGCGCGGACGAAGCGGGTCAGGTCGGCGGCCACGTCCCGGAGCACCCGCAGGCAACCGTCGCTGTCGCCGTTGTGGTCGAGGGCCACGGCGTTGCGCAGCCGGATGCCCGGAGCGGCGAACGTCTCCTCCGGGATCCCGGCGGTCAGCCCGAGCTGTCGGGCCCGCTCGATGGCGCCCAGGGCGTACCCGTGGAAGCTGAGGTAGCTGTAGGCCATGGCCAGGTCGTGCCAGCCCCAGGCGGTGTCCCGGTCCGGGTCGGCGACGGCGCCCAGCGCCCGGGCCGCCCGGACGAGGTGCATGACGCAGCGGTCCAGGGCGCCCTGGTGGTGCGCGGCGAGGGCGGCCAGCGCGTTGAGGTGACCGTGCAGGTAGGGCTCGGCGAGGTCGCGGACCGCCGCCGACGCCTCTTCGATGGCCCTGGTGAACTCCGCAGTCCGACCGAGATTGATCAGCGCGGAGAGGCGCTGCACCATCGCGTCCGCCCGCGCCGCCGGATCGTTGGTGGTGCGGATCACACGCTCCAGCAGGACGTACGCCTCCGCGGAGCGGCTGGCCTCCTGCAACGCCCGGGCGTGCGTCAGGGCGTCAACCTGGTCATCGACCCGGTCGAGCCAGCCCACCCGTCAACCTCCTGTCGTGCGCGCCTGGGCGCACCTGTTCGTCACGTCGCCCGCGACGCTTCATGATTATGTCGTGAGTACTTTGCCGCAACACCCCCCCGAAGGGACAGGCCCCATCCGGCCGTCCGCCGCGGTGGCCCGAGCGGCCCGCGCGCTCGCCGCCGCCGGGATCGGCTCGGCCCGGGTGGAGGCCGAGTTGCTGGCGGCGTACGTGCTCGGGGTTCCCCGGGGTCGGCTGGCTCTCGCCGACGACCTGAGCGACGACCAACTGGTGCGGCTCGACGAGTTGACGCGCCGCCGTGTCGCGCGTGAGCCGTTGCAGCACCTGACCGGTCGGGCCGGGTTCCGGCACCTGGAGCTGTCGGTCGGCCCGGGTGTCTTCGTGCCCCGGCCGGAGACCGAGCTGTTGGCCGGCTGGGGTGTCGAGCAGGCCCAGGGCCGACCCGACCCGGTGGTGGTGGACCTGTGCAGCGGCTCCGGCGCGATCGCGCTGGCGGTGGCTCAGGAGCTGCCGGGAGCGCGGGTGATCGCTGTGGAGCGGTCCCCGGCGGCGCTGGCCTGGCTGCGGCGCAACGCGGCGGAGCGCGCCGCGGCGGGGGACCGCCCGATCGAGGTGGTCGAGGCCGATGTGACAGCGCCGGACCTGCTGGCCGAGTTGGTGGGCCGGGTGGACGTGCTGCTCTGCAACCCGCCGTACGTGCCGGACGACGTGGTGGTCCCGCCGGAGGTGGCCGGGCACGACCCGGCGGAGGCGGTCTTCGGCGGTGCCGACGGTCTGGTGGTGATCCGGCCGGTCGTCGCCCGGGCGGCGGTGCTGTTGCGCCCGGGTGGCCTGCTCGGCGTCGAGCACGACGACACCCACGGCGCGGCGGTGCCCGAGCTGCTCGCCGAGAACGGCGGCTTCACCGCTGTCGCGGAGCATCTGGACCTCACCGGGCGTCCCCGCTACGCCACCGCGTCCCGACGGGCGGACGGCCAGCACGCCCCGATCGGGTCGGCGTGGCAGACTGACTCCTCGTGATGCTCTACGACTGCCGGTCGCCCGCCGATCGGGACCGCGGCATCGCTGCGGCGATCGAGGCGGTCAAGAACGGCGAGCTGGTCGTTCTCCCGACGGACACCGTGTATGGGATCGGCGCGGACGCGTTCACCCCGTACGCGGTGAAGGCGCTGCTCGACGCCAAGGGCCGGGGTCGGCAGATGCCGCCGCCGGTGCTGATCGGCTCGCGGCACACCCTGGACGGGTTGGTCTTCTCGCTGCCCACCGCCGCACGGGACCTCGTGGAGGCGTTCTGGCCGGGTGCGCTGACGATCGTGGTCGAGCACTCGCCGAGCCTGCAGTGGGACCTGGGCGACAAGACCGGCACGGTGGCGGTGCGGATGCCGCTGCACCCGGTGGCGTTGGAGGTGCTGCGCGAGACCGGCCCGATGGCTGTCTCGTCGGCCAACAAGACCGGCCAGCCGGCCGCGGTCACCGCCGACGAGGCGCGTGACCAGCTCAGCTACTCGGTGCGGGCCTATCTGGAGGCCGGCCCCTGCCCGGACCCGGTGCCCAGCACGATCGTGGATCTGACCGGTGAGGTGCCGCAGCTGTTGCGGGCCGGGGCGATCCCGCTGGAGAAGCTGCGCGACGTGGTTCCGGATCTCGTCGACGGTCGGGCGGTCTGAGTGCCCCCGTTCACGGTTCTGCACGTCTGCATGGGCAACATCTGCCGCTCGCCGATGGCGGAGCGGCTGCTGGCCCTGGCGGTGCGGGAGCGGCTGACCCGGCGTTCGCAGGACCCGGCCCAGGCCGAGGAGCTGGTGCACAGCCACAGCGCCGGCACTGGTGGCTGGCACGCGGGCGAGGAGATGAACCCGCCGGCGGCACGGCAGGTCACCGGCCGTGGTGGGGACGTGGCGGGGTTCGCCGCGCGCAAGCTGCGCTCGGACCACATCGACGCCGCCGACCTGGTCCTGACCGCCACCGCCGACCAGTTTGAGTACGTGGTGGCGCTTCGTCCGGACGCGGCGGCCCGCACGTTCGTGCTGGGGGAGTTCGGCCGGCTGCTGGCCGCGGTGGACGCCGCCGCGCTGCCGCCGGGTGACGCCACCCCGGAGGCCGTGTACGCCCGTGGGGTTGCCCTGGTGGCGGCGGCTCACGACGCGCGGCTGGGCGCCTCGGCGTTGGCTACCGATGATCTGGACGACCCGTGGGGTCGTGGCGACCAGTGCTTCAGCCGGGTCGCCGACGAGATCGAGGAGACGGTCCACCCGCTGGCCGGCGCACTGCTCCCCTGAGCGTGGTGCGAGTTTCCTCCGGGTTTGGGGAAAACCCAGGGCTAAAGGGGCGTTCCGGGTCATTCTGAACGGGTCCTAGCGTGACCGGCTCCTGCGGGGAGAGCTGATGATCCGGGCCCAACTCGACAAACTGCTGACCGTGGTGATCGCCGGAGTGCTGGCCGGGTTGGTGCTGGCCGCCGCCGCACTGCCAGCGGCCCTGGTCTTCGGGATCGGCTTCAGCGCCCTGTCGACGCCGTACTCGGAGCTGCCGAACACACTCCGGACGCCGCCCACCGCGCAGCGCTCCAACCTCTACGCCAACGACGGCACCACCCTGATCACCTCCTTCTACCAGGAGGACCGGGTGGACGTGCCGCTGCACGAGGTGGCTCCGGTGATGCGTCGGGCGATCGTGGCCGCCGAGGACGTCCGGTTCTACCAGCACAGCGGGGTCGACCTGCGGGGCGCGGTGCGCGCGTTCACAGTCAACAAGCGCGACGGCCGGACCCGGCAGGGCGCCTCCACGCTGACCATGCAGTACGTCCGCAACGTGCTCAGCAACGACCCCCGCCTGACCGAGGCGCAGCGTGACGCCGCCACCGAACTCACCACCGTCCGCAAGCTCCAGGAGATGCGGTACGCGCTCGCGTTGGAGCGGGAACTCGACAAGGACGAGATCCTGACCCGCTACCTCAACATCGCCTACTTCGGTGCCGGGGCGTACGGCATCGCGGCGGCCAGCAAGCGGTACTTCTCCCGTTCCCCGGCCGAGTTGACCCTGGCCCAGGCGGCACTGCTCGCCGGTCTGGTGCGTTCGCCGGACAGCGACGATCCGATCAACGGCGACGCCGACAGCGCGGTGGCCCGGCGGTCGTACGTGTTGGAGCGGTTGGTGGAGTCGGGGCAGGTGGCGGCGGACGCGGCGGCGGCGGCACGCGCCGAACCGCTGCAACTGCGACCCAGCGAGACCCCGAACGACTGCACGGGCGTGCCCGACGCGCACAACGACTGGGGCTTCTTCTGCGACTGGTTCACCCGCTGGTGGAGCAGCCAGTCCGCGTTCGGGGCGACCGCCGACGAGCGGCAGCGCGCGCTGCGTCGGGGCGGCTTCTCCATCGTGTCGTCGCTCGACCCGGGGGTGCAGCGGGCCACCACCGAGCAGGTGCTGAAGATCTATTCGACGACCAGGGCCGAGGCGGTGCCCACCGCCGTGGTGCAACCGGGCACCGGGAGGGTGCTGGCGATGTCGGTGAACCGCGCCTACAGCGTCGCGGACAACCCGGTCGGGCAGAAGAACCGCCCGAACACCGTCAACCAGTTGATCGCCGGCGGCGGCGCGATCGAGGGGTACCAGGGCGGCTCGACGTTCAAGCTCTTCACCCTGCTGGCCGCGCTGGAGTCCGGCCTGCCGCTGTCGACCGACTTCGTGGCGCCGACCCAGTTGCTCACCCGCTTCCCGGTGACCGGTGAGGCGAGCTGCGACGGACGGTGGTGCCCGGCGAACGCCAGCCCGTCGTCGATGGACGGCCCCCGCACCATGTGGAGCGCGTTCGGCCGCTCGGTGAACACGTACTTCGCCTGGCTCACCGAGAAGGTCGGCGCCGACCGGGTGGTGGAGATGGCCGAGCGGCTCGGCATCGTGCTGCGGGCCGAGTCCGACGCCAAGCTGGCCCGCTACGGCGCGAAGGACTGGGGTCCGTTCACCCTGGGCGTGGCCGCGACGACCCCGTTGGACCTGGCCAGCGCGTACGCCACTGTGGCGGCCGAGGGGACCTGGTGCGCGCCGCTGCCGGTGGTCTCGATCACCGACTCGGGCGGCCGGCCGGTCGACGCGGCCAAGCCGGACTGCCGACAGGTGCTCGACGCCGACGTGGCGCGGGCAGCCACCGACGCGGCCCGCTGCCCGGTCGGCGACCAGTCGATGTACGGGCGCTGCGACGGCGCCACCGCACCCGGGCTGCGGGCGAAGCTCGGCCGTCCGGTGGCGGGCAAGACCGGCAGTTCGGAGCGGTACGAGACGGAGACGGTGGTGGCGTTCACGCCGCAGCTCGCTGTCGCCTCGATGGCCGCGAACCCGGACGATCCCCGGGACGCGGTCGGTCAGGCGGTGCAGGCCCAGATGGTGAACGCGGTCGGTGAGGTGCTCGCCTTCGCCCTGCGTGACCAACCGGTCCGCGACTTCGTCCCGCCGAGCGAACGAACCGCCTTCCAAGCCCAACCCCAAGCCGGCAACTAACCCCGCCCCACCCCACCCCACCCCACCCCACCCCACCCATCCCGCCGATCTTGCACTTTCTGTCGTGATAAAAGGTGCCGAGACCCCATAAATCGGCAACACAAAGTGCAAGATCGCGGGGAGCGGGGAGCGGGGAGCGGGGAGCGGGGTGCGGGGAGCGGGGAGCGGGGTGCGGGGAGCGGGGTGCGGGGTGCGGGGAGCGGGGAGCGGGGAGCGGGGAGCGGGGTGCGGGGTGCGGGGTGTGGTTAGGGGGTTTGTTCGGCGTTGCGGGCTATGTTGCGGGCCATTCCGCCGAAGACCACAGCGTGGAACGGGGCCACCGACTTCCAGTAGGCGTGCCCCGGCAGGCCGCGCGGCAGGAAGACGGCGCGTTGCTGGTAGCGGCTGCGGCCGTCGTCGGTTGGCAGTACCCGCATCTCCAGCCAGGCCCGGCCGGGTAGCCGCATCTCGGCGCGCAGTCGCAGCAGCTCGCCCGGGACGATCTCCTCGACCCGCCAGAAGTCCAGCGCCTCACCGACCTGGAGGCGGTGCGGGTCGCGTCGGCCCCGGCGCAGCCCGACCCCGCCGACCAGCCGGTCCAGCCACCCGCGGATCGACCAGGCGAGGGGGAACGAGTACCAGCCGTGTTCGCCGCCGACGCCCTCGACGACCCGCCAGAGCGCCGCTGGTGGTGCGTCCACCGTCCGCTCCCGGACGTCGGTGTAGGCGGTGCCGCCGGACCACACCGGGTCGGTGGGCAGCGGTTCGGCGGGCGCGTCCGGGCCGCTTGCGGTGGACCAGCGGGTCTCCACCTGGGCGTCGCGCACCTTGGTCAGCGCCAGCGCCACCGCGTCGTCGAAGCCGGTCAGCCCGCCCGGCGGGTCTGGGACGTAGCGGGCGATGTCGTGTTCGTCCGCGACCGCCTCCTGGATCAGGCTCTCCACCAGCGGGCGGGCGATCTTGTTCGGCACCGGGGTGATCAGGCCGACCCAGTGCGAGGAGAGCGACGGGGTGAGCACCCGGACCGGCACGATGATCCGCCGGCGCAGCCCGGCCACCCGTGCGTAGCGCTGCATCATCTCGCGGAAGGTGAGCACGTCCGGCCCGCCGATGTCGAAGCCCCTGTTGACCTCCGCCGGCAGGGTGGTGCAGCCGACCAGGTAGCTCAGCACGTCGCGGACGGCGATCGGCTGGATCCGGTTGCGCACCCAGCGCGGTGTGATCATGGCGGGCAGCCGCTCGGTCAGGTACCGCAGCATCTCGAACGACGCCGAACCGGAGCCGATGATCACTGCCGCCCGGAGTACCGCAGTGGGCACCCCGCTGGCCAGCAGGATCCGGCCCACCTCGGCCCGGGAGCGCAGGTGCGGCGAGGGGGCCGCATCGGTCGCCGGCAGCGGACCGCCCAGGTAGACGATCCGCCGTACGCCGGCCTCGCGCGCCGCCGCCGCGAAGTTGGTCGCCGACGCCCGGTCGGCCGCCTCGAAGTCGGACCGGCCCAGCGAGTGCACCAGGAAGTACGCGACGTCCACGTCGGCGAACGCGGCGGCCAGCGTCTCCGGTCGACTCAGGTCCCCTTCGACGATTTCGGCCGCCGAGGCCCAGGGCACATCGCGCAGCCGCACCGCCTTGCGGGCGAGGCAGCGCACTGTGTGTCCGTCGGCGAGCAGCAGCGGCGTCAGCCGCCCGCCGATGTAGCCGGTCGCTCCGGTGACGAGGCATCTCACAGCTCCCAGTCTGCGGCCCCCTAGACTCGTTCGCTGTGGAGACCGAGACGAGCACCTTCTGGGGGCCGGATTTCGCGCAGCTCAGGGCCACCGACCCGGAGATCGCCGGGGTGGTCCTCGGCGAGCTGGACCGGTTGCGGGGCGGCTTGCAGCTCATCGCCAGCGAAAATCTGACCTCGCCAGCGGTGCTGGCCGCGCTCGGTTCGACGCTGACCAACAAGTACGCCGAGGGTTACCCGGGCCGGCGTTACTACGGCGGCTGCGCCGAGGTGGACCGGGCCGAGGAGATCGGCATCGCCCGGGCCAAGGAGCTCTTCGGGGCCGAGCACGCCAACCTCCAGCCGCACTCCGGGGCGAGCGCCAACCTGGCCGCGTACGCCGCGCTGGTGCAGCCGGGGGACACGGTGCTGGCGATGGACCTGCCGCACGGCGGGCACCTCACCCACGGCAGCCGGGTGAACTTCTCCGGCAAGTGGTTCCACCCGGTCGGCTACCCCGTCCGGCCGGACACCGAGCAGATCGACTACGACGAGGTACGGGACCTGGCGCGGGCGCACCGACCCAAGCTGATCATCTGTGGGGCCACCGCGTACCCGCGCCTGATCGACTTCGCGCGGTTCCGGGAGATCGCCGACGAGGTCGGGGCGTACCTGATGGTGGACGCGGCGCACTTCATCGGCCTGGTGGCCGGCCGGGCGATCCCGTCCCCGGTGCCGTACGCCGACGTCGTCTGCGCCACCACCCACAAGGTGCTGCGCGGGCCGCGCGGCGGCATGATCCTGTGCCGCGAGTCGCTGGCCCAGCGGATCGACAAGGCGGTCTTCCCGTTCACCCAGGGCGGCCCGCTGATGCACGCGGTGGCGGCGAAGGCGGTCGCGCTGCGCGAGGCCGCCCAGCCGGATTTCCAGACGTACGCCCGGCAGGTGGTCAGCAACGCCCAGGCGCTCGCCGCCGGGCTGGCCGACGAGGGGATGCGCCCGGTGTCCGGTGGCACCGACACCCACCTCGCCCTGATCGACCTGCGGGAGCTGGGGGTGACCGGCACCGAGGCCGAGCGACGCTGCGACGCCGCGTCGATCACCCTGAACAAGAACGCCATCCCGTACGACCCGCAGCCGCCGATGGTGGCCTCCGGCATCCGGGTGGGCACGCCGAGCGTCACCACGCAGGGGATGCGCGAGGGGGAGCTGCGCCAGGTGGCGACGCTGATCGCCCGTGCGGTGCGCACCGATCCCGGCGCTCCGGGCGGGGCCGACGAGTTGACCCGGCTCGGTGCCGAGGTGTCCGAGCTGGTGGCGGCGTTTCCGGCGTACCCCCGTGGCTGAGCCCGGGGTGGTCGAGCCGGACACCGACCGGCGGTGGCGGCTGCGGCACCTGCCGGCGCTGTTGGGCGCGTCGGCGGCGCTCGCCGCGGTCGCCGCAGTGGTGGGTGGGGTGACCGGCGGCGTGACGGCCGCGCTCGGCGCGGCGGCCGGCGTGGGGGTCACGGTGCTCAGCTACACCCTCACCACTGTGGTGCTGGCCCGGGCCGACCAGGTCAACCCGCAGTTGCTGCTGCCGCTCGGCCTGGGCCTGTACGTGCTGAAGTTCAGCCTGCTGGGTGTGGTGCTGGTGGCGGTGGCGTCGACCGGATGGCCCGGTTTGATCCCTCTTTGCCTTGGCATCGTCGCCGGGGTGGCAGTGTGGACAGCGGTGCACCTCTGGTGGCTGACCACGGTGCACGCTCGCCGGCCGCGCGGCTGACCTGGCGGTCGTCCCAACCAGCGGACGCGCCGCAATGTGTCGGCCTCCGGTCATTTTCCGACGGGCGGAAGGGGAGTAGCGTGCCCACAGACGACGGCGCCCACGAGAAGCCCACACAACGACGGTTGTGCGGGGGGTGAGGCACAGCCTCGTCTTCCCGGCTGATATCGTTCGCCCCGTCATGGCTGGTGACCAAACCCCCCGTCCCGCCGGTGAACCGGACGATTATCCGTCCGGCGCCGGTCAGGGTTGGACCGCGCTCAGCTACCTCATCGGAGGAATGCTTGTGTGGGGTTTCATCGGCTGGCTGGTCGACCAGTGGCTCGATACCGGTGGCGTCGCCACCGGCATCGGCGTCGTGCTCGGCGTGACCGGGGGGATCATCCTCGTCGTCCGTCGGCTCGGCACGCCTACTTAGGAAGGGACACGGTGTTCGGACAGGCGAACGTTCTGGCAGCGGGCCAGGCGGCATTCCCACCCAGTGTGGACGACTTCTACCTGCCCGCGATCGCGCCCTGGGGTGTGGAGAACGCCCCGTGGTTCACCAAGTTCACGCTGATGATCTGGGTCGCGGTCGGCGTTCTGATCATCTTCTTCCTGGCGACCTATCGGAACCCGAAGTTGGTGCCGACCAAGAAGCAGTGGTTCGCCGAGTCGATCTACGGCTTCGTCCGGAACAACATCTCGGTCGACATGATCGGTCACCAGGGCGTGCGGTTCGCTCCCTACTTCACGACGCTGTTCTGCTTCGTGTTGGTGACGAACGCGTTCGCGATCATTCCGCTCTTCCAGATCTCGCCGAACTCGCACATCGCCTTCCCGGCGATCCTCGCGGTGATCAGCTACGTGCTGTTCAACTACATCGGCATCCGGCACCACGGCTTCGGCAAATACTTCAAGCACGCCCTGATCCCCCCGGCACCGTGGTACATCCTGCCGCTGCTGATCCCGATCGAGGCGTTCTCGACCTTCATCATCCGGCCGTTCTCGCTGGCCGTCCGTCTCTTCGCGAACATGTTCGCCGGCCACATGCTCCTGCTGGTATTCACGCTCGGCGGCTTCGCGATGCTCAACGCCAACGCCTGGTTGGCGCCGGTCTCGGTGGTCTCCTGGGTGATGACGGTGGCGCTGACGCTTCTCGAGGCGCTGGTCATCGTCCTGCAGGCCTACGTCTTCACCGTGCTGAGCGCCAGCTACATCCAGGGTGCGCTCGCCGAAGAGCACTGATCCACGCACCAACCCGTTGTCGTCCCGCGTGAGAGTCACGCGTGATAACCAGGAGGAACCACACCAATGGACGTTAGCGTTCTCGCCGAGGTCAACGGCAGCACCGCCGCCATCGGCTACGGTCTCGCGGCCATCGGCCCGGGCATCGGCGTCGGCCTGGTCTTCGCCGCCTACATCCAGTCGACCGCCCGGCAGCCCGAGTCGTCGCGCATGACCCTGCCGTACGTCTGGATCGGCTTCGCCGTCATCGAGGCGCTGGCGCTGTTCGGCATCGCCTTCGGCTTCATCTGGGCCAAGTAGTACCCGCCCCTTCCGACCGGGAGGTCACCCATGTTGTTCCTCCTCGCCGCCGAGGGTGGTGAGTCAGAGCACAACCCGATCATTCCGATCTGGCAGGAGATCGTGGTCGGCACGGTCGCCTTCGCCGTGCTCTGCTTCGTGCTGATGAAGTTCGTGTTCCCGCGCATGGAGCAGACGTTCCAGGCTCGGGTCGACGCGATCGAGGGCGGCATCAAGCGCGCCGAGGCCGCCCAGGCCGAGGCGAACCAGCTGCTCGAGCAGTACCGTGCCCAGCTCGCTGAGGCCCGGACCGACGCCGCCAAGATCCGTGACGACGCGCGGGCCGACGCCGAGGGCATCCGCCAGGACATCCTCGCCAAGGCGCGGGAAGAGTCCGACCGGGTCATCCAGGCGGGCAAGGACGCGCTCGCCGCCGAGCGGGCCACCATCGTGCGCGAGCTGCGCGCGGAGGTCGGCACGATCGCGGTGGACCTGGCCAGCAAGATCGTTGGCGAGTCGCTGGCCGACGAGGCACGCCGTAAGGGCACCGTCGACCGGTTCCTGAGCGGTCTCGAGAGCACGGGGGCCCGCTGATGCAGGCCGCCAGCCGGGAGTCGTACAAGGTCGCGGCCGAGCGCCTCGACACGTACGTCCGCGGCGCGGAGCCGTCAGCGGTGACCTCCACCGCCGACGCCATCCTCTCCGTGGCGACCCTGCTGCGGCGTGAGCCGCGGCTGCGCCGGGCGCTCTCCGAGCCGTCCCGGTCCGGCGAGGATCGCGGCGCTCTGCTCGGCGACATGCTGGGCGGGCGGATCGGCGCGGACGCGCTCGACCTGCTCGTGTCGCTGGTCGCCGGCCGGTGGTCGGCACCGTCGGAGCTGCTCGACGGCACCGAGCGGCTGGGTGTGGAGGCGCTGCTGGCCAGCGCCGACAAGGCCGGCGAGCTGGGCGAGGTCGAGGACGAGCTGTTCCGCTTCGGTCAGGTCGTTTCCGGTCAGTCGGCGCTGAGCAACACGCTCGCCGACCCGGTCGCCCCGGTCGAGCAGCGGGCCACCCTGGCCCGCGAGCTGCTCGCTGACAAGGCCCGTCCGGTCACCGTCCGCCTCGTCGAGGTCGCACTCGGCGGGTACGGGGGGCGCTCCTTCACCGGCGCGCTCACCCGGCTGGTGGAACTCGCCGCCGAGCGACGCGACCGGCAGGTGGCGTACGTGACCGTCGCGGCCCCGTTGAGTGACGAGGACGAGCGCCGGCTGGGTGCGAGCCTCAGCGCGATATACGGTCGAGAGGTCTCCGTCAAGCAGACGGTGGACCCCCACGTCCTGGGTGGCGTGAGCGTGCGGGTCGGCTCCGACCTGTACGACGGCACCATCCTGCGCCGCCTCAACGAGACCCGCAACGCGCTCGCGAAGCGCTGAGCGGCTCCGCCGCCCAGCAATGCGGTGGCTTCGCCGCCCCGGCGCTGAGCGGCTCCGCCGCCCAGCATCGGGGTGACTGGATCGCTCAGTGCCCGGAATGACAGACGCCATTCGGACCGGTCGGTACTAGGTATCCCGGGCCCCTGAATTTTAAGGAAGCAGAGGATGGCCGAGCTGACCATCTCGACGGAGGAGATCCGCGGCGCCCTGGAGCGCTACGTCTCTTCCTACTCGTCCGACGTCTCCCGCGAGGAGGTCGGCACCGTCGCCGACACCGGCGACGGTATCGCCCACGTCGAGGGCCTGCCCTCGACCATGACCAACGAGCTCCTGGAGTTCGAGGACGGCACGCTCGGCGTGGCGTTGAACCTCGACGTCCGCGAGATCGGCGTCGTCGTTCTCGGTGACTCCGCCAAGCTGGAGGAAGGGCAGCGCGTCAAGCGCACCGAGCGGGTTCTCTCCGTTCCGGTCGGCGACGCCTTCCTCGGCCGCGTGGTGAACGCGCTCGGTGAGCCGATCGACGCGCTCGGCGACATCGCCAACGAGGGCTTCCGCGAGCTGGAGCTGCAGGCTCCGAACGTGATGTCCCGGCAGTCCGTCGACGAGCCGCTGCAGACCGGCATCAAGGCCATCGACGCGATGACCCCGATCGGTCGGGGCCAGCGGCAGCTCATCATCGGCGACCGGAAGACCGGTAAGACCACTGTCGCCCTGGACGCCATCCTCAACCAGCGGGACAACTGGCGCACCGGCGACCCGAAGAAGCAGGTTCGCTGCATCTACGTCGCCATCGGCCAGAAGGCCTCCACGATCGCCTCCATCAAGGGGCAGCTCGAGGAGGCGGGCGCGATGGAATACACCACCATCGTCGCCTCGCCGGCTTCCGACCCGGCTGGCTTCAAGTACCTCGCCCCGTACACCGGCTCGTCCATCGGGCAGCACTGGATGTACGGCGGCAAGCACGTCCTGATCGTCTTCGACGACCTGAGCAAGCAGGCCGAGGCGTACCGCGCCGTGTCGCTGCTGCTGCGTCGCCCGCCGGGCCGTGAGGCGTACCCGGGTGACGTCTTCTACCTGCACTCCCGCCTGCTGGAGCGCTGCGCGAAGCTCTCCGACGAGCTGGGTGGCGGCTCGATGACCGGTCTGCCGATCATCGAGACGAAGGCCAACGACATCTCGGCCTTCATCCCGACCAACGTCATCTCGATCACCGACGGTCAGATCTTCCTGGAGACCGACCTGTTCAACCAGGGCGTCCGTCCGGCGATCAACGTCGGTACCTCGGTCTCCCGTGTCGGTGGCGCCGCGCAGGTGAAGCCGATGAAGAAGGTCGCCGGTTCACTGCGGCTCAACCTGGCCCAGTACCGCGAGCTGGAGGCGTTCGCCGCCTTCGCCTCCGACCTGGACCGGGCCTCCCGTGCCCAGCTGGACCGCGGTTCGCGCCTGGTCGAGCTGCTCAAGCAGCCGAACTACTCGCCGTTCCCGGTGCAGGAGCAGGTCGTCTCGGTCTGGGCCGGCACCGAGGGCAAGCTGGACGACATCCCGGTGGGTGAGGTCCGGCGCTTCGAGTCGGAGTTCCTGCAGTACCTGCGGCACAAGCACGAGGGTGTGCTGGCCGGCATCGCCGACAACCAGTGGAACGATGACATCATCGGCTCGCTGGACAGCGCGATCGCCGAGTTCAAGCAGGTCTTCCTCAACAAGGAGGACGAGCGCAAGGTCAACGACGCGCCGGCCGCTCCGCTCGAGGGTGACGAGAACCGCGAGACGGTGACCCGCTTCCGCGACAGCGCGACCGACCGCCCGGCCGAGAGCTGATCCCGTGGCGGCCCAGGTACGCGTTCTTCGTCAACGGATCCGCTCGGCGAAGTCGATGAAGAAGATCACCAAGGCGATGGAGCTCGTGGCGACGAGCCGGATCGCCAAGGCTCAGGCCCGGGTGCAGGCGTCCCTGCCGTACGCCCAGGCCATCACCGGTGTGCTCACGGCGCTGGCGTCCAACGCGCGGATCGACCACCCGCTGCTCACGCCGCGTGAGCGGGTGCGGCGGGCCGGCGTCCTGTTGGTCACCAGCGACCGTGGCCTGGCCGGCGGTTACAGCTCCAACGCGATCAGGATGGCAGAGTCGCTGATCGCGCGGCTCAAGGCAGACGGCAAGGAGCCGGTGCTCTACGTCATCGGGCGTAAGGGTGTCGGGTTCTACCGGTTCCGCGAGCGGCCGATCGAGGCGAACTGGACCGGCTTCAGCGAGCAGCCGTCGTTCGAGGACGCCCGTACCGTTGGTGAGACGCTGATCAAGGCGTTCACCGCCGGTGCGGACGACGTCGACGGCGGTGCCGGAGCGGACGGGGTGCTCGGCGTCGACGAGTTGCACATCGTCTACACCGAGTTCCACTCGCTCATGACGCAGAGCCCGGTCACCAAGGTCATCGGTCCGATGCAGGTGGAGGACCGGCCGCGCTCCGAGGGGTTGCTGCCGGCGTACGAGTTCGAGCCGGAGGCGGAGGCGCTGCTCGACGCGCTCCTGCCGAGGTACATCAACACGCGGATCTACGCGGCGTTGATCGAGTCGGCGGCGAGTGAGTCGGCGGCACGGCGGCGGGCGATGAAGAGCGCCACCGACAACGCCGAAGAGATGATCGAGAAGTACACGCGCGAGATGAACTCGGCTCGCCAGGCCGGGATCACCCAGGAGATCAGCGAGATCGTCGGCGGCGCCAACGCGCTGGCCGCGTCGGGAAGTGAAGTGTGATGACTGCACCAGTAGAGACCAAGACGGCCACGGGTCGCGTGGTCCGGGTCATCGGCCCGGTCGTCGACGCCGAGTTCCCGCGCGACGCCATGCCGGCCCTGTTCAACGCCTTGAACGTAAAGGTGAACCTGTCCGGCGGTGAGAAGACGCTGACCCTGGAGGTTGCCCAGCACCTGGGTGACAACCTGGTCCGTGCCATCTCGATGCAGCCGACCGACGGCCTGGTCCGTGGCGCCGAGGTGCGCGACCGCGGCGAGCCGATCACGGTGCCGGTGGGCGACGCGGTCAAGGGCAAGGTGTTCAACGCGATCGGCGAGGTGCTCAACCTCAAAGAGGGCGAGACGTTCGAGGCCGACGACCGGTGGGGCATCCACCGCAAGGCCCCGGCCTTCGCGGACCTCGAGCCGAAGACCGAGATGCTGGAGACCGGCATCAAGGTCATCGACCTGCTCGCCCCGTACGTCAAGGGCGGCAAGATCGGCCTGTTCGGCGGCGCGGGTGTGGGCAAGACGGTGCTCATCCAGGAGATGATCACCCGGGTCGCCCGCAACTTCGGTGGTACCTCGGTCTTCGCCGGCGTGGGTGAGCGCACCCGTGAGGGCAACGACCTCATCGCCGAGATGACCGAGTCCGGCGTCATCGACAAGACCGCGCTGGTCTACGGCCAGATGGACGAGCCGCCGGGCACCCGGCTGCGGGTGGCGCTCTCCGCGCTGACCATGGCCGAGTACTTCCGGGACGTGAAGAAGCAGGAGGTGCTGCTCTTCATCGACAACATCTTCCGCTTCACGCAGGCCGGTTCGGAGGTGTCCACCCTGCTCGGTCGTATGCCGAGCGCCGTGGGTTACCAGCCGACCCTGGCCGACGAGATGGGCGAGCTCCAGGAGCGGATCACCTCCGTCCGGGGCCAGGCCATCACCTCCATGCAGGCGATCTACGTGCCGGCGGACGACTACACCGACCCCGCCCCGGCCACCACGTTCGCCCACCTGGACGCGACCACCAACCTGGAGCGGTCGATCTCCGACAAGGGCATCTACCCGGCCGTGGACCCGCTGGCGTCCTCGTCCCGGATCCTCGCCCCGGAGTTCGTCGGCAACGAGCACTTCCAGGTTGCCACCGAGGTGAAGCGGATCCTGCAGCGCTACCGCGACCTGCAGGACATCATCGCCATCCTCGGTATCGAGGAGCTCTCCGAGGAAGACAAGATCACCGTGGCTCGCGCCCGGCGGATCGAGCGCTTCCTCTCGCAGAACACCTACGCGGCGGAGCAGTTCACCGGCGTGCCGGGTTCGACGGTCCCGATCAAGGAGACCATCGAGGCGTTCCGCAAGATCAGCGAGGGTGAGTACGACCACTTCCCCGAGCAGGCGTTCTTCATGTGCGGCGGTCTCGAGGACCTGGAGCGCAAGGCTGAGGAGCTGATGAAGGGCTGACCAGCCCCATCGATCCGTAGCAAAAAGACTGCCCCGGCAATGCCGGGGCAGTCTTTTGTTCATGTTCGCGTCTTACCATCGTCGCGGTCCGTTACTCGTGGTCGTCACTCCCGCGGCTCCCGAGCTACGGTTCGTTCCGCGCTCACCTGAACGAGCGTTGATCTTTGCAACCTTTCGACGACGTGCGCCCGTCTTCCTCGTCGTGGGCGTAACGAACGGAGATGCTCGTGGGTAAGGCCGGCAAGAGTGGCCGCAAGCCGTCCATCTGGCGAGGTGTGCCGCGGTGGGCCAGGATCTGCACTGTGTTCGGCACCGTGCTGACAGTGCTCAGCGGCGCCGTGCTGGTCGGCACCGAGGTTCTCATGGCCCGCTACGAGGGGTCCGTCGGCAAGGCCGACCTCTTCGGCGACCAAGCGGCGGGCGCCCAGGCGAAGAAGAGCGACATCAAGGGTCCGCTCAACATCCTGCTCGTCGGCATCGACCCGCGTACGCCGACGGCCGCGCCGCTGGCCGACTCGATCATGGTGCTGCACGTGCCGGCCTCGATGGACCGGGCTTACCTGTTCTCGCTGCCTCGTGACCTCTACGTGCGGATCCCGGCGTTCAAGAAGGCCGACTTCCCGGGCGAGACCACGAAGATCAACGCCGCGATGTCGTTCGGCAGCAAGGTGCCGGGGGCCAACCCCGACGCGGCACGGGGCTTCGAGTTGCTGGCCAGCACAGTGCAGAACGTCACCGGCATCAAGCGCTTCGACGCTGGCGCGATCATCAACTTCACCGGTTTCCAAAAGATCGTCGACGCCATGGGCGGTGTCGACATGTACATCGAGCGGGACGTGAAGTCCGAGCACAAGCAGCCGGACGGCAAGCCGCGGCCGGGCAACACCCGTGGTGAGGGCTACGTCGGCCCGCAGGCGATCTACAAGAAGGGCAACCGGCACCTGAGTGGGTGGCAGGCGCTGGACTACGTCCGGCAGCGCTACCCGAAGAACGGCGTTCCGGATTCCGACTACGGCCGGCAGCGCCACCAGCAGCAGTTCGTCAAGGCCATGGTCGGCCAGGCGTTCAGCGCCGACGTGGTGTCCAACCCGATCAAGCTGGACAAGGTGCTCCGCGCCGCCGGTCAGTCGTTGATCTTCAACGGCCGGGGCAACAGCGTCGTCGACTTCGGGCTCGCCCTGAAGGACATCCGCCCGAACACCATCGAGATGATCAAGCTGCCCGGTGGCGGGGTCTTCGAGGGCCAGAAGTACCTGGGCGAGCAGTTCCAGAACGGTGTTCCGGACTTCTTCACCGCCCTGCACAACGAGCAACTCGACCCGTTCCTGCTGGAGCACCCGGAATTCGTCAACAAGGCCAAGTAGTCAGGTCGGCGTTGTCCCCACCCGCGTTGGGCGCGCCGCGTCGTCAGGCTAGACTTTCGGCAATCCGTAGCCGCAGCAAGGAGACAGCGTGGCACAGCAGCTTCACGTCGAGCTCGTCGCCGTCGAGGAGAAGGTCTGGTCCGGTGACGCCGAGATGGTCGTCGCCCGGACGACCGAAGGCGAGCTCGGTGTCCTGCCGGGGCACGCGCCGCTACTCGGCCAACTCGCCGAGCCCGGCCAGGTACGCATCAAGCTCGCCGGCGGCGAGCAGGTCGCCTACGAGGTGGCCGGCGGCTTCCTCTCGGTGAGCGCCGACGGTGTCACCGTGCTGGCCGAGAGCGCAACCCCGGTCTCCGCGCAGAGCCGCTGAGCCACACCGGGGATGGAGATCGTCGAAGGATTCGGAATCGGCGTTGTCGTCATCCTCGGCGCGCTTCTGATCCTCTTCGTCCGGCGAGCTCTCGTCACCCGCAGCGGTGGCATCATCCGGCTCAGCGTCCGGGTCTCCACCATGCTCGACGGCCGCGGCTGGTCACCCGGCTTCGGCCGGTTCGCCGGTGACGAGCTGCGCTGGTACCGGATGTTCAGCTTCGCGATCCGGCCCAAGCGGGTGCTCTCCCGCAAGGGGCTGTCCGTGGAGCGCCGCCGGTTGCCCGAAGGTCAGGAACGGTTCTCCATGCCGGCCGACTGGGTGATCCTCCGCTGTACCAGTCACCACGCACCGGTGGAGATCGCCATGGCGCGATCGACAGTCACCGGTTTTCTCTCCTGGCTTGAGGCCGCCCCTCCGGGGGCGGTCTCGCCGCGTATGGCCTCCCAGGACTGGCCGGCTGCCTGAGGCTCGCTCTTGGTTGCTCTTCTGGGTTTCCGGGGGAGCCCGCCCGGCTCCGGGCGGTCAGGCTTCCGCCGCCGTGACGGCGAACGCCAACACCAACAGGACGAGCATGAGCTGCACGAAGCGACGCGCGGACAGTCGCTCCAACTC
>NZ_JBEZGJ010000134.1:0-20538 GCF_040649965.1 Micromonospora sp. NPDC048843 | reverse complement strand
GTCGCGGCGTCCGTCGGGGGGCGGACGCCGCGACCGCGCGGGTCGGTCAGAACGCGTGGTACGCGATCAGCGGTTCGTACTCGTACCGCAGGTTCTCGAAGCGGACCCGGAAGTTGACGCCGTCCCGGACGTTTGTCGCCACCGTGATCCAGCCCGAGTTGGCCGGCAGGTAGGTCCAGTAGTTGCAGGCGCTCGTCTTGTCGACGAAGATCACGCACGCGTCGGTGGCGTACACGCTCGCGTTGCGCACGTTGATGTCGCGACAGCGCGTCGTGGTGCGGTACTGGCCGGCTGAGCCGCCGTACCGTCCGGTCTCGAAGTACGACCGGACCGCGCCGCCGTAGCAGGTGGCGAGCGGGGCGAACGCGTTCGGCCCGGAGCTGACCGGCGTGGTCGGTGTGGTCGGCTCCGCCCGCGCGGGCGTGCCGACGGAGAGTAGTGCGGTGGCCGTGGCGACGGCGAGCAGACGAGCGGTCGGGGATGGCATCCGTTCGTTCCTCCAAACAGTTGGCTGACCGTCCGTGTCGGACTGATCATCTGGCCGTGACGATGATACGTATCGATCGATCACCGCGCGGCCCCGGTGATGTCCGGCCCGTGTGGTAGCTCTGTAGGCATGTCCGAGGCCATGCTCAGCAAGGTGCGCAAGCTGTTGGCCCAGGCCGAGGACCCGGCCTGCACGCCCGCCGAGTCCGCCGCGTTCACCGCCAAGGCGACCGAGCTGATCGCCCGCTACGGCGTCGACAGGGCGCTGCTCGCCGCCCGGGACCCGACCACCGACCCGGTGGGCGATCGGGTGCTGGACGTCGTCGCCCCGTACGCCCGCGACAAGGTCGGCCTGCTCGCCGCCGTGGCCGAGCCGCTGCGCTGCCGCTGCGTACGCCGTCGGCAGGGCAACGGCTTCGCCCTGCACCTCTTCGGCTTCGCCAGTGACCTGGAACGGGTCGACCTGCTCTTCACCTCACTGCTCGTCCAGGCGGCGCACGGCCTGGCCGCCACCGAGGTGCCCGCGGACGACCACCCCGCCGCCTTCCGTCGCTCCTGGCTGGCCGGCTTCGCGGAGGTGGTCGGAGGTCGACTCTGGGCGGCCGAGTCGGCGGCGGCCAGCGAGTCGGGCGCACCGTCGATGGCACTGGTGCTGGCCGACCGATCCGACCGGGTGCAGCGCCGGCTCACCGAGGAGTACCCACGGCTGCGTACCGCACCGCCACGTCGGTTGGGCGGCACCGGCTTCGGTTCCGGGGCGGAGGCCGGCCAACGCGCGAACCTTGGTGGTCGGGACCTCGGCGGCGCCTCCGCCGGTCGGCGGCTCGGCCGGTGACCCGGCGGGTCGTCAGGCCGTCGTGCCGGGGCGGTGGCGCGACACAGTGGCGACGTAGCGGGTGAGCAACTCGTGCCAGCCAGCCGTGAGCGCCTTGCGGTAACCCTCGGCAGCCTCGCCGTGCCTGTCGAAGTGCCGGTGCTCCAGCTCGACCCGGGTGTGTTCCGGCCCCTCGGCATTGAACAGCACCTCGACCTCGCTCGCGCGGGCCGGGTCCGGCACCGGCGCCCGGTCGGGGCCGATCTGCCAGACGAAGACCAGCCGGCGAGGCGGATCCCAGGTGAGCACCCGGCCCCAGTCGGCGCGGAAACCGTACGGGCCCAACTCGTAGAGCATGCCGCCGGCCCGGGGCTCCATGCCCAGCTCGGCCAGCGCGTCCGGGCCGGACCAGGTGTATTCGGTGACCCACCAGTCGGTCAGCTCGTCGGTGAAGACCGCGAACGCGTGCTCGGGGGAGCCCGGGACGAGAAGGCTGCACCGGAGAGAGAACTGGCCGACGTCCTGCCGGATGTCGGCCGGATCAGTCAATTCCTGTCCCATAGGCCCGGACCATACCGGCTGATGCCTCGGTGTGCAGCTTCGTGCGGTGCCCGGTTCCAGACAGAGGGTCGTTGAGCCGTCACGGACGGGATGGCCCGCCGGAAAGCGGGTAACCGCGCCCAACAGCCCGGACGACCGGGCTGGTGTGCAGGTGGGGCGGGAGAGCATGAGCGACAGTGGGCAGCAGCGGGAGCCGGACCGGAACGTCGACAACGGGAACCCGGACGTCCTGCTCGACATTCCGAAGGTCTCCGTCGACTCCATCCGACTGGCGGTCGACGGCCTGGAGGCCGACCTGTCGCTGCGGGCCCGGGTGGCCAACCTGCTCCAGGTCGACGCCGGCGTACGGGTGCACCTCAACGGCGGCGAGTTGAACATCGACGGGGTCAACGCCGAGGCGCAGCTGCGGGTGCGGTTGGAGCAGCTGACCAGAATCCTGGGCCGCGCGCTCGACACGCTCGACCACAACCCGCACATCATCGATGCGCTCGCCCGCACGGCCGGCACCGCCGTCGACGACGTGAACCGCAGCGCCCAGCAGTTGGCCGCAGGCGCAGCGGAGGTCAAGGCATCGCGTCGACGCACGGACGACGTACGCGACGAACCGGGCGGGCAGGTCGGCGCGGCCAGCCCGGTGGCCGACCGCGACCGATTGGGTTCCGACCGGCCGGGTCCAGGTCGGCCATCGGGTTCTAGCCGCCCGGGTCTCGATCGCCCGGGTCTCGATCGCCCGGGTCTCGATCGCCCGGGTCTCGATCGCCCGGGTCTCGATCGCCCGGGTCTCGATCAGTCCGGCAGTGGCCGTCTGGGTTCTGATCGGCCGGATGCGGGTCGGTCTGGGGCTGGTTCGGTCGGCGCGGGACCGGGTGCTGGCGGCCCTGGGCCGCGAGCCGGCGGCGCAGGGCCGGCCGACCAGGCGCAGCCGCAGGGCCAGCAGCCGCAGGGCCAGCAGCCGCAGGGTCGGCAGTCGCAGGGCCAGCAGTCGGAGGGTCGGCGGCCTGAGGGGCCGCGTGGGCAGGGCCAGCAGTCGGAGGGTCGGCGGCCTGAGGGGCCGCGTGGCGCGGGTGACGGGGAGCACCCTGCGGCGGGCCGGAACCAGCAGCACCTCGGGGGATCGACGGGGCCAGCCGCCGGGGAGGTTGGCAACAAGACCGGCCAGTCGGCGGCGTCCGGGCCGAACCCCTCCGGGGATGGTGACGGTGGTCTGCCGGGCGCGGCGCAGGCTGCGGCGCAGAGCGCAGCCCAGTTCGCCGAGCAGGCGGGGGAGACGCTGCGAGAGGCCGGACGCAGCGTGTGGGAGGCGATCCAGGGCAGCGTGGCCCAGCATCGTCCGCAGGGTCGCCGCGACCACTGACGCCGCACGGTCGCGCGTCACGTCCGCCGCACGGTCGCGCGTCACGTCCGCCGCACGTTCGCGCGTCACGTCCACAGCGCTGCCCCGATGCGGGGGTGACCGCGGGCATGATCGACTCGGTTTCTTTGAACACGCGGTGTTGCGCCTGCTGGGACACCGCGACTTCAAGGAAGTCGTGTTGATCACGCCGGCCGGCGGGGGTCGATCACGCAGGCCGGGCAGGGGCTGGTCATTGAGACCGCGACCCGCAAGAGTCAGGTAGACCGCGACCCGCAAAAGCAAGATCCCCACCTGCGTTTCCGCTGGCGGGGACCTCTGTAGCCCGGCGAAAGGCTATGTGGCCAGGGGCGGGGTCGAACCGCCGACCTTCCGATTTTCAGTCGGACGCTCGTACCAACTGAGCTACCTGGCCGTGTCGCTCGGCTCATGTTACCCGGCAACCGGACGAACCGGCGGCAAGGCGACCTGCTCCGATACGCAGAACGCCGCGCGGGGCGCGGCGTCAGCGCTGCGGTCCTGACGGGACTTGAACCCGCGACCTCCGCCTTGACAGGGCGGCGAGCACTCCAACTGCTCCACAGGACCTAGCTTGTGTTGCTCCGGCTTGCGCCGGTCGTACCTTGCTCCGGCTTGCGCCGGTCGTGCCCCCAACGGGATTCGAACCCGTGCTACCGCCTTGAAAGGGCGGCGTCCTGGGCCGCTAGACGATGAGGGCGGCCCCGCCATCATTGCACATTCGCAACTTCAAGCGGACTTGCTCCCATCCGGCCCCGCCGGAGGCTTGGAAAGCATACGTGATGCTCCGTCGGTCGACAAAATCGGTGTCGGCAAGGGCTTGGGACGGGTCATAACCGCAGGTCAGAGCAGTTCTAGCGGAGTCGGGTGATGCCGAAGCGCTGCTTCAGGTCGGCGATCAACTTCGGGCACGCGGCGAGGGTCGCGGCCCGATTACCGCCTCCGTCGTGCAGAAGAACGATCGCACCGGGCCGGGTGGCGGCGTGGACACGCTTGCCGATCGTGGCCGCTGTTGGCTTGTCCCAGTCCTGCGGGTCGACCGACCAGTGCAGCGGGCGCATGCCGAGGTCCTTGGCCACCCCGATCACCTCCGACGTCCACCGGCCGCCGGGCTGCCGGTAGAACGACACCTTCGCGCCGGGAGCGGCCTTCTGGATGGCCTTGTTGGTGCGGTCCAGGTCGGCCCGGATCTCGCCGACAGGTCGACGGGCGATATCGAGGTCGTGACGCCAGCTGTGGTTGCAGAGCTGGTGTCCCTCCCGGACGATCCGCCGGACCAACTCCGGGTGACGCTGCACCTCGCGACCGACGACGCAGAAGGTCGCCGTCACCTTGGCGGCCTTCAGCTGGTCGAGCACCTTGGGTGTCCAGGCCGGGTTGGGCCCGTCGTCGAACGTCAGGGCCACCGGGCGTACGCCGGTGTTGCGCCCCAGGCCGGAGGGGAGCTTGGCCGGCAGCGGCCGCAGTGGCGGCTTGGCCGGCTTGGTGACGCTGGGGTGCGGTTTCGGGGTGGGTGGCGTGGTCGACTCCACCGGCCTTGGAGCGGCGGCGGGTGTGATGGTGCGGGTCGGCTGGGCGCAGCCGGACAGGAGCAGCGCCACGGCGAGGACGGACGCCAGGACGGCGCGGGCTTGCATCTGCTCGCTCCCGGAGGGTCGGGGTAGGCGGACCCGCCCGACGGTAGTTCACGCCGCGATCCAGCGACAGTGCGATCAATCACGCCTCGACTGGTCCAGGGAGTCGCGGACGGCGGCGGAGAGCGAGACCGCCTCGGCCAGGTCGACCGGCCGCACCACCCCGGCGGGCAGCGTGTCGGCTCGCCAGCCGGGGCCGGCGGCGAGCACCAGAAGTGGGCGCCGGGGCGCGGCGAGCAGCGCGCTGAGTTGGGTCGGGTCGGCGGTGGCCCGGGTGTGCGACCAGAGCACCACGGCGGCCGGTCCGGTCCGGTTGACCGCCTCGACGAGAGCGGCCACCGGCACCCGGGCGCCGAGCATCCGGTAGCTGACACCGGCCTCCGCGAGAGCTGCCGCCAACGCCTCCAGCGGCAGGGTGTGCTGCTCCTCGTCGGCGCAGGAGAGCAGGATCCGGGCCGGCCCGGTGGGGACGTTTGCCCGACTGGCCGCCGCGAGCGCCTCCGAGACGCAGCGGGACACCAGGTGTTCCACCTCGATCAGGCCGGCGGTGGCTGCGTGTCGTTCGCCGATGCCGGCGAGCACCGGGCGCAGCAGGCCCTCCCAGGTGGCGACGACCCCGCTGGCGGCCAGGGCGTGCGCGATCGTCTCGCTGATCGCCGCCGCGTCCAGTCGCATGGCGGCCCGGGCCAACCCGCGGGCCGCCGGACCGGCACGGCCGACCGGGATGGAGCCGCCGCCGTCACGGCCGGTCGGCTGGATCCGGACGGGGGCGACGGTGCCGGTGCCGTTGGGCATCGGGTCCGGTGCCTGGCGGGCCCAGCGGGCCGCCTCGGCGGGGCTCACCCCCTCGGCGGTGAGCCGGCGCATGATCTCGAGACGGGCCAGATCACTGGGTGTGTACCGGCGGTGGTGACCGGGGATGTGTTCGCTGGGCCCGAGCCCGTAGCGCTGGTGCCAGGTGCGGAGGGTCGTCACCGCGACCCCCAACCGACGTGCGACAGCGCCCGCGCTCAGCGCCTCATCGACCACCCGACCGCTCCGCCGTGTCATCCGCCGACGATCCGGGCGGCGTCATGGCCGGGCCGGTTGCTCCCGACCGGGACTCCGCGGGGCGTAGCAAGCGGTTCACCACCCCGCCCAGCCAGGGCGCGTACGACCGGGGGTCGAGCTTCAACTCGGCCTCCAGTGCGGCGGGGTCGGCCCACCGCAGCTCGGCCACCTCGTCCGGGTCGGGCAGCAGCGGAGCGCCGGGCAGGAACTCGCCGCGCAGTACGTGGTCGTACTCGAACTCGACCCGACCGGTCGCCGGGTCCTCGGCGTAGTAGACGTAGTTGCCGACCTCGGTCAGCTCGACCGGGCCCGCGCCCAGCTCCTCGCTCAGCCGTCGGTTGGCAGCCTCGGCGAGTGACTCCCCGGGTTGGGGGTGGCCGCAGCAGGAGTTGGCCCAGCGCAGCGGGAACCGGGTCTTGACGGCGGCCCGGCGCTGGAGCAGCACCTGGCCGTCCGGGTCCACCAGCAACACCGAGAAGGCCCGGTGCAACTGCCCCGGTGGTTGGTGCGCGGCCGCGACTGTCGTCTCGCCGTGGGCACTGCCGGTCTCGTCGACGAGCTCGACGAGGTGTTTCTCGCGGCTGCTCATCGGCCTTCCCCGGTGATCCGGCCGGCGGCGAGCTTGCCGGAGATGAGCACCATCGGTACGCCGACGCCGGGCTGGGTCCCGGAGCCGACGAAGACCACGTTCGGCAGGTCGCGGTGCAGGTTGGACGGGCGGAACGGGCCGGTCTGGAAGAGGGTGTGCGCGGCGGCGAACGGGGTGCCGGCGGCCATCCCCTGCTCCTCCCACTCGGCGGGGGTGATCGCCCGGAGCACCTCGACCCCGGCGCCGAAGCCGACGTAGCCGCGCTCCTCCAGGGTGCCGATCAGTTGGTCGGTGTAGCGCTGGGTCAGGTCGCCACGCCACTCGAACGGTGCCCGGTGCAGGTTGGGCACCGGGGCGAGCACGTAGTAGGTGTGTCGGTCCGGTGGTGCCACGGCGGGGTCGGTCCGGCTGGGGTTGGTCACCAGCAGCGATGGATCGGTCATCAGCTCACCCCGTCGGATGACCTCATCGAAGGTGCCCTTCCACGCGCGTCCGAAATGGATGTTGTGATGGGCGATCTTCGCATAGGCCTGTCGGGAGCCGACGTGCAGAACGACGCAGGACGGCGAGTAGGTGAGCCGGCGCTGCGGCGCGGCGGGGAGCAGGTCCCGGTAGGCGACCGGCAGGTCGGGGTTGAGCACCACCACGTCCGCCGGCACCAGGTCGCCGTCGGCGGTGAGCACGCCGGTGGCGCGACCGTTCACGGTCTCCACCCGGGTCACAGTGGTGTCGTACCGGATCTGCACGCCGTGCTTCTCGGCCGCGCCGGCCATCGCCCTGGAGACCGCGTGTATGCCGCCGCGTGGGAAGTAGACCCCGGCCACCGAGTCGAGATACGCGATGACCGCGTAGATGGCCAGCGCGTCGTGCGGGGCGAGGCCGGCGTACATCGCCTGGAAGGAGAAGATCCGCTGGGTACGCGGGTCCCGGAAGAACTGGTTGATCTTCGTCTGGAGGCGCCGGAAGGCCCCACCGCTGAGCAGCTTGAGCAGGTTGCCGGTGATCAGGTCGGTCGGTGCGTCCAGGTTGCGCTCGATGAAGTCGGTGCGCTCCAGCCGCCACAGCTCCCGCGCGTACTCGACGAACCGCAGGTAGCCGTCGGCCTCCCGGGGCCCGCAGACCCGGGAGATCTCGGCCGCCATCCGGGTGGTGTCGGTGAGCACGTCGAGGGTCGAGCCGTCCGGGTAGTACGCCCGGTAGGCGGGGTCGAGCGGGGTCAGGTCCAGCCAGTCGTGCAGCTCCTCGCCGACCGCGGCGAGTGCCTCGGCGATCAGGTCGGGCATGGTGAGCACTGTCGGGCCGGTGTCGAACTCGTAGCCGTCCACGCCGAGACGCCCGGCTCGCCCGCCGGGCACCGGCTCGCGCTCCAGCACTGTCACCTGTCGACCGCTGCCGGCCAGGTGCAGCGCGCAGGCGAGCCCGCCCAGCCCGGCACCGACGACCACCACCCGGTCCGTCCGTCCTGTCACCGTCCGCACGTGACCACCTCCTCGCTCAAGTCGCTCATCAGGCTCGCCGGTTGGCGGCGGCGGTGGCCAGCCCGGTCAACGCGGTCCGCGCCGTCTGGTCCACGGGTGCGGCGTCGAGCGCGGCCAGCGCGTCGCTGACCCGCTCGGCGATCATCTGCTCCACCCGGGTCACCGCGCCGGTCTCGGCGACCAGCGCGGCGAGCGTGTCGACCGGTCCGCCGCCGGCCCGCTCCAACGCCGTGAGCTGGGCCGGCGTGGCCAGCTCACGGGCCAGCATGAGCAGCGTGGTCGGCTTGCCGGTGCGGAGGTCGTCCCCGGCCGGCTTGCCGGTGGCCGCCGGGTCGCCGTAGACGCCGAGCAGGTCGTCGCGGAGCTGGAACGCTTCGCCGACAGCCAGGCCATAACGGGTGTACGCGGAGACCAGCGGGTCGTCGGCGGGCACTCCGGCCAGGCAGGCGCCGAAGAGTAGTGGTCGCTGGACGGTGTAGCTGGCGGTCTTGTAGCGGGCCACCCGCAGTGCGCGGTCGACCGACCAGCTGCCCGGGTCGTTCTCGCCGAGCACGTCCAGATACTGCCCGGCGACCGTCTCGACACGCATCTGGTCGTAGCAGCGGCGCACCTCGAAGAGTCGCGTCGACGGCACCGAGGCGTGGGCCAGCAACTGGTCGGCCCAGACCATGCAGAGGTCGCCGATGAGCACGGCGACGGCCTCACCGAATCGGCCGGGATCACCTCGGTGGCCGGCGGCGATGTGCTGTTCGGCGAGCGCGATGTGCGCTGTGGGCCGGCCGCGGCGGGTGGTGGACGCGTCCATCACGTCGTCGTGCACCAGCGCGAAGGTGTGCAGCAGTTCCAGCGCGGCCAGCGCGGGCAGCACGGGTGGCAGCGCCGCGGTGCCACCGACGGCCCCGCGCCACCCCCAGTAGGCGAACGTGGAGCGGATCCGCTTGCCGCCGGTCAGGACGGCCTCCCGCGCGGTGGCGGCGAAGCTGCCCATCGACGCGTCGATGTCGTTGAGGGTGTCGACCTCGGCGGTGAGGAAGGCGTCCAGGGTCTCGTCGACCGCCGTGACCAGATCGTGGGTATAAGCAGCCAGAACGGCGCGGACCGGATCGTCCCCGTCCCCCGGCCCTGTCGGCGCCACGCGGGTCACGTTGCCCGCAACTGCGTCGTTGGCCATGCGGCTGAGCGTACCCTAGGCTACGAGTTGCGTCGATTGGTGCGTCGATAATGGAGGAGGGCCGGTGGAAACTGATCTCACCGCTGCCTATGACCGGTGCCGTGAGCTGCACAAACGCCATGGCCGCACCTACTATCTCGCCACGCGCCTGCTCCCCGCTTGGAAACGACGACATGTGCACGCCCTCTACGGGTTCACGCGGTACGCGGACGAGATCGTCGACCGCACCGAGGACCTGCCGCCGGCCGAGCGGGCCGCCCTGCTGGATCGCTGGGCCAGCCAGTTCGTGGCCGGTCTGCACGGTGCGCCCGTCGACGACCCCCTGTTGCCGGCCGTGTTGCACACGATCGCCGTCTTCGATCTCGACCGGGACGACTTTGCGTCGTTTCTGAAGAGCATGGCGATGGACCTGACCGTCACGGCGTACCCGACCTACGACCACCTGCTCGACTACATGGAGGGTTCGGCGGCGGTCATCGGCACCATGATGCTGCCGATCCTGGGCAGCTCCGACCCGGTGGCGGCCCGGGAGCCGGCCCGGCAACTCGGCTTCGCCTTCCAGCTCACCAACTTCATCCGGGACGTCGCCGAGGACCTCGACCGGGGCCGCACCTACCTGCCGGACGAGGACATGGCGAAGTTCGGGGTCACCCGTGAGGAGTTGGCCGAGGCCCGCGCCCGGGGCCGCGTCACCTCACGGATCCGCGAGCTGATCGAGTACGAGGTGACCCGCGCCCAGGCGCACTACGCCGCCGCCGCACCGGGCATCACCATGCTGGCGCCCGCCTCGCAGGCCTGCATGCGCACCGCGTACGCCCTCTACGGCGGCATCCTCGACGAGGTGGCCGCGCAGGACTACGACGTCTTCGTCCGGCGTGCCCTGGTGCCGCAGCGGCGACGGATGGCGGTGGCCGCGCGGGCCCTGCTCAGCTCGACCGGTACGCCGGTCGTCATCCCCGGGCCGACGATCCAGCCGGAGAGCCGGTGACCGCGAGCACGGCGATCGTGCTCCTCACCCGCGACCTGCGGGTGCACGACCACCCGGCGCTGGCCACCACCTGCGCGGCCTTCGACCAGGTGGTGCCGCTGTACGTGCTCGACCCGGCGCTGGCCGACCTCTCCGCCAACCGCACCCGCTTCCTGCACCAGGCCCTCGCCGACCTGCGCGACCAGCTCCGTGAGCGCGGTGGCGACCTGGTGGTCCGGCACGGCGACCCGGTGGCCGAGACGATCCGGATTGCCGGCGAGGTCGGTGCCAGCGCCGTGGCGCTGTCGGCCGACGTCAGCCACTACGCCGTGCGGCGGGAGCGGCGACTACGCGCCGAGTGCGAGCGGCACCGACTGCACCTGCGAGTGTTTCCCGGGTTGACAGTGGTCGAGCCGGGCGCGTTGCGGCCCGGTGGCGGCGGCGACCACTACCGGGTGTTCAGCCCGTACCACAGGGCCTGGGCGGCCAACCGGTGGCGCGAGGAGTTGGCCGCGCCGCGCCGGATCGCGCTGCCCGATCGGGTACGCGTGGGCCGGCTGCCGGCGCTGCCGGCGGGCGACTCGCCGGACGCGGCCATCGGTGGCGAGCGGATCGCCCGGCAGCGGCTCACCGACTGGCTGCCCGACCTGACCCGGTACGGCGATCAGCACGACGACATGGCCGGCGACGACACCTCTCGGCTCAGCCCGTACCTGCGCTTCGGCTGCGTGTCGCCGCTGGCGGTGGCGAACCGCGCCGGCGACAGGTCCGGCCCGTTCGTCAGGCAGCTCTGCTGGCGGGACTTCTACTACCAGGTCACCGCCGCGTTCCCGGCGATCTCCACAGCGGCGTACCGGCGGGGTGCCACCGAACAGTGGCGCTACGACGACGACGCGTTGGCGGCCTGGACCGAGGGACGCACCGGGATGCCGATCGTCGACGCCGGGATGCGGCAGATGCTGGCACAGGGCTGGATGCACAACCGGGCCCGGCTGATCACCGCCGGCTACCTGACCAAGCACCTCGGGCAGGACTGGCGGTCCGGGGTTGCGGTGTTCTTCCGCTGGCTGCTCGACGGGGACGTGGCGAACAACTCCGGCAACTGGCAGTGGGTCGCCGGCACCGGCAACGACACGAAGCCCTACCGGGGGTTCAACCCGGTCCGGCAGGCCGAACGGTACGACCCGGACGGCGACTACGTGCGCCGGTGGGTGCCGGAGCTGGCGGGGGTGCAGGGCAAGGCCATCCACCAACCGTGGCGGCTGCCGGAGGCCCTGCGTCAGACGCTCGACTATCCACCGCCCCTCTCGGTCCCCGGCACCGACCCCGTCTGGCTGCGCTGATCAGAGCACCGAGTGCAACGCCTCGACCAGCTCGTCCACCCGGTCGTGCTCGGCGAGGTGCGCCGTGGCGTACGCGAAGGTGTAGCCCCGCTCGGGGTCGGCCCACGCGCTGCTGCCGCCGATGCCACCCATACCCCAACTGCCGTCCGGCTCCCGTTGCATGCCCAACGTCCAGCAGGCGTCGCGGTCCAGCACCAGGTCGGGCCCGTCGTACTGGACCCGTGTCGCCTCCGCTACCAGCTCGGGGCTGAACAGCCGAACCCCGTCCAGGACACCACCGGCCAGCAGGCCGGCGTAGAGCCGGGCCAGGCTGGGCGCTGTGGCGTGCAGGTTGACGGCGGGCATCTCGGCGCTCCGCCATAGCGGGTTGTTCAGCACGGCCAGGTCCAGCCCGCCGGCCGGGTTGCCCAGCGCCCGCGCCCGCAGCGAGCCCGGCTCGCCGAGCTTCCGGCTCGGCCATCCCGGGTCGCCGTACCGCAGGTCCGCGCTGCGCAGTTGGTCCGCCTCGGTCAACCCGAAGCCGAGGTCGAGCTGCCACCGGTCGGCGACCTCCTCGGCCAGGAACCGGCCCACCGACCGTCCGTCGACGCGGCGGACCAGCTCGCCCACCAGATGCCCGTACGTCCAGGCGTGTTCCCCGGCGACCGTGCCCGGCGCCCACTCGGGGTCGGCGGTGGCCAGGTCGCCGGTGAGCAGCGCCCAGTCGGCGATCGCGGCGGCCGGTCGGGGCACCGGGAAGGCCGGCAGCCCGGCGGTGTGCGACAGCACCTGACGCACCGTGGCGGGTGTGCGGAACTCCGGCCAGTACCGGGCCACCGGCGCGTCGAGATCGACGGTTCCCCAGTCGACGAGCAGCAACAGGCAGAGCGCGGCCACCGGCTTGCCGACCGAGTAGACGTTCACCAACGTGTCCGGCAGCCACGGCTCGCCGCCCGGCCCGTGGCCGCGGCGGGACCCGCCAGTCAGGTCCACTACCGGCTGCCCGTCGTACCAGATGGTCACTGCGGCGCCGGTTTCCCGGCCGGAGGCGAGCAGGTCGTGGAAGCAGTCCCGGACCGGAGCGAAGCGTGCGTGCATCCGGCCACGGTAGGCGTCCGGGCCGGTGCGCGTGCCGACTTTTCCGCCGACCCCGGTGGTTGGGGTGGTGTCGCTGGGGGATGCTGTTCGGTGTGGCGGAGCCGGAGCTGGTGGATGTGGTCGTGGTCGGGCTCGGGGTCGGCGGCGAGGAGGTGGCCGAGCGACTTGCCGAGGCCGGCCTGCGCGTCGTCGGCGTCGAACGGGATCTCGTTGGCGGGGAATGCCCGTACTGGGGCTGCATCCCGAGCAAGATGATGATCAGAGCCGCCAACGCGCTCGCCGAGGCACGCCGGGTCGACGGGCTCGCCGGGACGGCGCAGGTCCAGCCGGACTGGGCGCCGGTGGCGAAGCGGATCCGTGAGGAAGCCACCGACACCTGGGACGACACGGCCGCGGCCGAGCGGTTCGTCGGCAAGGGTGGCCGACTCGTGCGGGGCAGCGGTCGGCTCGACGGTCCGCGCCGGGTCCGCGTCGGTGACCAGGTGTTCGAGGCCCGACACGGGGTGGTGCTGGGCACCGGGACCCGACCGTCGGTGCCGCCGATCGACGGCCTGGCCGACACGCCGTACTGGACCAACCACCAGGCGATCGAGGTCGAGGAGCTGCCGCAGTCGCTGCTCGTGCTGGGTGGCGGCGCGATCGGCCTGGAGTTGGCGCAGGTCTTCGCCCGCTTCGGGGTGCGGGTCACAGTGGTCGAGGCGCTCGACCGGGTGCTGGCCATCGAGGAACCCGAGGCGTCCGAGGTCGCCGCCGCGGCGCTGCGCGCCGACGGCGTGGAGATCCACACCGGGGTACGCGCCGAACGGGTCGAGCACGACGGGACAAGGTTCACACTGCGCGGTGGCGGCGGCGCGGAGTTCACCGCCGACCGGCTGCTGGTGGTGACCGGGCGTAAGGCCCACCTCGCCGAGCTGGGTCTGGACACGATCGGCCTGGACGCCAGCCAGCGATACCTCCCTGTCGACGACCGTCTGCACGTCACCGACCACGTCTGGGCGGTCGGCGACATCACCGGCGAGGGCGCGTTCACGCACATCGCCATGTACCAGGCGGGGATCGTGATCGCCGACATCCTGGCCCGCGCCCGGCAGGCGAAGGCGGGGGCGGACGCCAGCGGCACCTCAAGCGTGGTCGGCGGGGCGATGGGAGCGTCCAGCTCACTGGCCGCCAGCGGGTCGAGCGGTTCGGCCGGCACCGTCCCGCGGGCCGACTACCGCGCGCTGCCCCGGGTGACCTTCACCGATCCCGAGATCGGCGCGGTCGGGCTCACCGAGCAGCAGGCCCGCGAACGCGGCATCAACGTGCAGGTGGGTTTCACCAAACTTGGCAGCTCGACCCGCGGCTGGATCCACCGGGTCGGCGACGACGGTTTCATCAAGCTCGTGGCGGACGCCGACCAGGGCGTGCTGATCGGCGCGACATCGGCCGGCCCGGCCGGCGGCGAGGTGCTGTCCGCGCTGGTGGTGGCGGTGCACGCGGCGGTGCCGCTGAGTCAGCTCCGGCACATGATCTACGCGTACCCGACCTTCCACAGGGCCATCGAAACCGCCCTACGTGACCTGTCCTAACCCCAGCCCCGCGCGGCGATCAAGCAGTGCGCCGGCAAACGCCGGCAATTTGCTGTTCATTTCTTTCATCCGGGTGACGTACGATTGCGACCGTGACCAAGCGGTTGACTGAAGTTGCCAAGAAGGCGGGCGTCAGCGAGGCCACCGTCAGCCGGGTGCTCAACGGCCGCGACGGGGTCTCCGAGGCGACCCGCACCGCAGTGCTCACGGCGCTGGACGTGCTCGGTTACGAGCGGCCGACCAAGCTGCGCGGCGAACGTGCCCGGCTGGTCGGGCTGGTGCTGCCCGAGTTGCAGAACCCGATCTTCCCGGCGCTGGCCGAGGTCGTCACCGGCACTCTCGCCCAGCGCGGCTACACCCCGGCGCTCTGCGCCCGGACCATCGGCGGTGTCTCCGAAATGGACTACGTGGAGATGCTCCTCGACCACCAGGTCTCCGGGGTGATCTTCGCTGGTGGCTCGTACGCGCTCGCCGACGCCAAACACGACCACTACCGGCGGCTGACCGACCGTGGGCTTCCGGTCGTGCTGGTCAACGCCGGTGTGGACGAGCTGGGTTTCCCCCGGGTCTCCACCGACGACGCGGTGGCGGTGGAGCAGGCGTACGGGCACCTGCGCTCGCTCGGGCACGAACGGATCGGCATGGTGCTCGGCCCGGAGGGGCATGTGCCGTCCCGGCGCAAGCTCGACGCGATGATGAAGGCCGCGGGCTGGGACGAGGGCGACGCCGAGTGCGTCGAGCGCTCCAGCTTCTCGATGGAGGGTGCGCGGGTCGCCGCGACGAAGTTGGTCGAGCGGGGCGTGACCGGCATCATCTGCGCCAGCGACGTGCTCGCGCTGGGCACGATTCGTGCGGCCCGGCGGCTGGGCCGTTCGGTGCCGGCCGACGTGTCGGTGGTGGGTTTCGACGACTCCGCCTTCATGACGTGCACCGATCCGCCGTTGACCACTGTGCGGCAGCCGATCGAGACGATGGGGCAGGCCGCCGTGGATCTGCTGGTCACCCAGATCGAGGGTGCCGGTGTCCTTCAGGACGAGCTGCTGTTCGAGCCGGAGTTGGTGGTGCGGGGTTCCACCGCTCCCGCCCCCGGCCGCTAGGCACCACACCGAACGACGCTTCGGCCGTCGACCGCCTCTCGCGGTCGGCGGCCGTTGTCGTCGTTGCTCGCCATCGTCGGCATCGACCGGGCCGAATGACCGGTCATAAGCTATCAATAGCCCGCAAGACGGGCTGCTTTCAGCGACTTGCCAACATCTGTCGTCATCACGTCGTGTCCTTTCGGAACAGGGTCGATACCTTGCCGAAATGAGTCGGCCTCGCTACAGTGACTCCACTCACACCTGGCTCCGACGCAGCTACTGGGCGTCAGGTCGTATCACCGCAGATCAGCGAAGGTCATTGGAGTCACCCGTTCCCGAAGGGATGGACAGATGTCCGTACCGCAATACCGAAAGGCTGCGGCGGTTGCGCTCGTGGCCGGCCTGGGGCTCAGCCTCACGGCATGCTCCACGAAGAGCGACGACAAGGGCTCGAACGCAGGCGGCAAGGTCACCATCACTGTCGACTGCCAGCCGGTCGGCGCCCAGAAAGAGCTGTTGAAGAACTGGAACGACGACGTCGCCGAGTTCCAGAAGCAGAACCCGGACATCACCATCAAGAGCGTCAGCGTCGGCGAGCAGTGCAACAACCCGCCGGACTTCACCGCCCGCCTCGCCGGCGGCACCGTGACCGACGTCTTCTACGGGTACATGACCGATCTCCAGCAGGTGCTCGACTCCGGTCAGGCGATGGACATCAGCCCGCACGTCAACAAGGACGCGATCGCGACCTGGGACAGCGTCGACCCGGCGCTGAAGGAGGTCTTCACCGACGGCGGCAAGCTCTACGCCGTTCCGGTGAAGAACTACTCGATGGGCCTGGTCTACAACAAGGCGCTGTTCCAGCAGGCCGGGCTGGACGTGAACAACCCGCCCAAGACCTGGGCCGAGGTCCGTACCGCCGCCAAGAAGATCTCCGCGCTCGGCAACGGCATCGCCGGCTACTCGGAGTACAGCGCCGGCAACACCGGCGGCTGGCACTTCACCTCCCTGCTCTACTCGCAGGGTGGCCAGGTGCTGACCGAGGACGGCAAGAAGGCCGACTTCAACAACGCCCAGGGCAAGCAGGTCCTGCAGAACCTCAAGGACATGCGGTACGGCGACAACAGCATGGGCGCCCGTCAGCTGCTCCAGTGGGGCGACCTGCTGACGAACGCCGGCGCGGGCAAGGTCGGCATGTTCATCGGCGCGCCGGACGCCACCCAGGCGATCGTCAGCCAGTTCCAGGGCAAGTTCCAGGACTGGGCGATGGCCCCGCTGCCCGGCCAGGACGGCGCGGCGAAGGGGACGCTCGGTGGTGGCGAGGGCTACTTCTTCAAGAAGGACCTCACTCCTGAGCAGGTCAAGGCCGGTCTGAAGTGGATCGCTTACCAGAAGCTCACCCCGGGCAAGGGCCAGTTCGACTACGTCCGGGCCAAGCCGCAGAACTACCCGGTGGGTCTGCCCCAGCCGCTGCTCTTCGCCAACGGCAGTGACGCGCAGAAGCAGGAGCTGGAGCTGCGCAAGGCGAACGCGAACGTCGACACGACGAACTTCGCGCTCTTCGAGGCGACCCCGGTGCCGATCAAGGGTGAGCCGCGCAACGCCCAGGCCGTCTACGCGGTGCTCGACGCCGCGATGTCGGGTGTGCTGACCAACCCGAACTCGAACATCGACGCACTGCTCAAGACCGCCGAGGAGAAGGTCAACCAGCTCCTCGCCGCCGAGAGCTGACCGATCGTGTGGGGGTCGGGACGCCGACCCGACCCCCACGCCACTCGCACCACATCTCGACGTCACGAACTCACCCAGGAGTTGCCTTGGCGATCACCACCGTCCCGGAGACCCCCAGGAAACCGGGCCGCCCGCCGTCGCCGTACTCGGCGAGGCCACAGCGCACCAGCCTCGGCCGCAAGGTACGGGACAACCTCACCGGTCACGCGTTCCTGATCGGGGCGGTGCTCTGCTTCGTCGTCTTCTCCTGGTACCCGATGGTTCGCGGCATCATCATGAGCTTCCAGCGGACCCGGCGCGGCGAGACCACCTGGGTGGGCTGGGACAACTACTCCCGCATCATCGCCGACCCCAGCTTCTGGACGGCCTGGCAGAACACCTTCTACTTCACAGTCCTGGCGCTGGCCCTCGGGTACGTGGTGCCGTTCTTCGTGGCGATCCTGCTCAACGAGTTCCGCCACGCCAAGGGGTACCTGCGGATCCTGGTCTACCTGCCGGTGATGCTGCCGCCGGCCTCGGCGCTGTTCCTCTTCAAGTTCTACGCGTACGACCCGAGCGAGGCCGGGCTCTTCAACGCGATCCTCAAGGCACTGCACCTGCCCACCTCGCAGTGGATGCAGTCGCCCGAGATGACGATGCCGGCCATGGTGCTCGCGTCGACCTGGATGAACATGGGCGGCGCGGTACTGATCTACCTGGCGTCGTTGCAGAACATCCCCGGTGAGCTCTACGAGGCGGCGGAGCTCGACGGCGCCGGGATCTGGCGCCGGATCGTCCACGTGACGATCCCGCAGACCCGGTTGATCCTCGCGCTCCTGGCGATGTTGCAGATCGTCGCCACCATGCAGCTCTTCATCGAGCCACTCATCCTCGCCAACGGCGCGGGTGCGGAGGACTCGGCGACCTCGGTGGCGTACCTCATCTACCAGCACGGGTTCTTCCAGAACGACCTCAACGGCGCCGCCGCCCTGGGCGTGATCATGCTCGTGGTGCTGGCCGGCTTCTCCGCCGTGTACGTGCGGCTGACTGCGAAACAGGACTAGGACGGCGAGGAATGGCACAGGATTCCGGAACCCGGACCCTCATCTCCCACTCCCAGCTCAGCCGGGGGCGCGGCCGGGTCATCTACTGGACGCTGCTGGTAGTGGTCGTGGCGGGGTTCACGCTCGTCTTCCTCGGACCGCTCTACTGGATGGTCACCGGCGCGCTCAAGTCCGGCCAGGAGATCGCCCAGACCCCACCGTCGCTGTTCCCGAAGGATCCGCAGCCGCAGAACTACGTCGACGCGTGGAACAACCTGGCTCTCGCCAAGCTGCTGTTCAACACCTTCTACTACGCGATCGGCGCGGTGCTGTTCCAACTGGTCTTCGACACCGCCGCCGCGTACTCGCTCTCCAAGCTTCGACCGATCTTCGGCAACGTGATCCTCGCCCTGATGCTGGGGACGCTGATGATCCCGGCGATGGTCCTCATCGTTCCGCAGTACGTGACGGTGATCGACCTGCCGATCGTGCACATCAACCTGCTGGACTCACCGTTCGCGATCTGGTTGCCCCTGGTCGCGAACGCGTTCAACATCTTCCTGTTGAAGCGGTTCTTCGACTCGATCCCCGAGGAGTTGATGGCGGCGGCCCTGATGGACGGGGCGTCGTCGCTGCGCACGCTCTGGTCGATCATCCTGCCGCTGTCGCGCCCGATCCTCGGCGTCGTCTCGATCTTCGCCGTGACGGCGGTCTGGAAGGACTTCCTCTGGCCGAAGCTGGTCATGCCGTCGCCCGAGACCCGGACGGTCAGCGTCGGCATCTACGCCTTCGCGGGTGGCACGCCGATGAACGTGGTGATCGCCGCGTCGGTAATCGCCGCGATCCCGACTGTCATCATCTTCTTGATCTTCCAGCGGAACATCATGTCCGGTCTGACCACGGGCAGCATCAAGGGATAGCGACCACCGGTCCTCCCGCGCGGCGAACAACGACCGTTCGCCCGACACATAACCAGGTCCGGCGAACCCGCCGACGTACTGACGCAGAAAGCAGGTGCTCGTGTCCACAGCTGACAGAAGTCCGTGGTGGCGTGGAGCCGTGATCTACCAGGTGTATCCCCGGAGCTTCGCCGACGGTAACGGCGACGGCATCGGTGACATCGCCGGCATCCGGTCCCGGCTGAACCACCTGTCCGCGCTCGGCGTCGACGCGATCTGGTTCAGCCCCTGGTACCCGTCCCCGATGGCCGACGCGGGCTACGACGTCTCCGACTACCGGGACATCGACCCGGTCTTCGGCACCCTGGCCGA
The DNA here is from genome assembly GCF_040649965.1 of Micromonospora sp. NPDC048843. NCBI lineage: Bacteria > Bacillati > Actinomycetota > Actinomycetes > Micromonosporales > Micromonosporaceae > Micromonospora > Micromonospora sp. NPDC048843. Next base: position 1,328 of record NZ_JBEZGJ010000134.1, on the reverse strand, counting down.
GGTGGAGGCGCTGATCGCCGAGGCGCACGCGCTGGGCATTCGGACCATCGTCGACGTGGTGCCCAACCACTGCTCCGACGCGCACCCCTGGTTCCAGGCCGCGCTCGCCGGCGGCCCCGGCGCGCCCGAACGGGACCTGTTCTGGTTCCGACCCGGCCGGGGGCCCAACGGCGACGAACGACCCACCGACTGGATCGGCGAGTTCGGCGGCGAGACCTGGACCCGCACCACCAACCCGGACGGCACCCCCGGTGACTGGTACCTGCACCTGTTCGCCCCCCAGCAGCCGGACTTCAACTGGGACCACCCCCGGGTGCGGGAGGAGTTCGAGGACATCCTGCGGTTCTGGTTCGACCGGGGTGTGGACGGCATCCGGATCGACTCGGCCGGGCTCCTGGTCAAGGACGGGACGCTGCCCGAGGTCCGCGAGGACGAGCCGCATCCGTTCCACGACCTCGACGGCGTACACGACATCTACCGGGGCTGGCGTCGCGTCGCCGACGAGTACGCCGACCGGGCGCTGATCGGTGAGGTGTGGCTGCCGGACCGGCAGCGGTTCGCCAACTACCTACGCCCGGACGAGCTGCACGCCGCGTTCAACTTCGACTTCCTCGGCTGCGCCTGGGACGCCGCGGCCCTGCGAGAGAGCATCGACGGGACGCTGAGCGCGCACGCGCCGGTCAACGCGCCGGCCACCTGGGTGCTCTCGAACCACGACGTCACCCGGCACGTCACCCGCTACGGTCGCGCGGACACCCGGTTCAGCTTCGCCGCCAAACGCGAGGGGACCCCCACCGACCTGGAGCTGGGCACCCGCCGGGCCCGCGCCGCAGCGCTGCTCTCGCTGTCGCTGCCCGGCGCCGCCTACGTCTATCAGGGCGAGGAGCTGGGCCTCTACGAGGTCGAGGACATCCCGTACGCGATGCGGCAGGACCCCATGTGGGAGCGGTCCGGCCGGATCGACCCCGGTCGGGACGGCTGCCGCGTACCGCTGCCGTGGGCCGGGGACGAGCCGCCGTTCGAGTTCAGCCCCGCTGGTGCCGCGGCGCCGTGGCTGCCGCAGCCGGCCGACTGGAAGGACCGGACGGCCAGCGCGCAGACCGGCGACTCGGCCTCGATGCTGGAGCTGTACCGGGCGGCGATCCAGGCCCGAAAGGCCGACCCGGCGCTCGGTGACGGCGAGCTGACCTGGTTGCCCGCCCCGGACGGGGTGCTGGCGTTCCACCGCGGCGGCCAGGTTGTCGCCGATCAGCCCAGCGATCTGGCCCTGGGTCAGCGCCCCGCTGGTCAGCACGGGCTCATCGACCACCCCGGACCACCACTCCACG
>NZ_JBEZGJ010000133.1:0-20593 GCF_040649965.1 Micromonospora sp. NPDC048843 | reverse complement strand
CTTAGAGTGACCACCCTCTATACCGGAGCTCCGCTGCTTTACGCCTCAGACACGCCTTGACGATCCGCCCAACCGCTTAACTGAACGGCGTTGGAGCTAGACCTCGTCGGCCGGGTGCGGGGCGATCATGCCCTGCTTCGTTCTGGTCGCGCACAGCTCGGCCAGCCGCTCGTACGCGGCAGCGCCGATCAGGGCGGTCAGCTCCGGCCCGTACGACAGGTACATCGGCTCGGTGCCGACGTGCGCGTCAGTCGAGGAGGTGCACCACCAGTCCAGGTCGTGCCCGCCGGCTCCCCAACCCCGCCGGTCGAACTCGGACAGGGTGGAGACCAGCACCTTGCTGTTGTCAGGTCGCTTCACCCAGTCCTGATCGCGGCGGATCGGCAGCTGCCAACAGACGTCCGGCTTGTATTCCAGCGGGTGCACCCCGTCGCGCAGCGCCTGGGCGTGCAGGGCGCAACCGCCACCGCCGGCGAAGTCGGCGTCGTTGAGGAACACGCACGGACCGTCGGGGCCCTGGGTGGCGGTGCGGCGGGCAGGGGTCTTGCCGTCGATGGTGTCCTCGTCGGTCCAGTTCTTGAACCCGCGCCGGAAATGCTGCCAGGTCGACGGGGCGAGTCGCCGCACGGCGTTGCGAACCCGCTTCTCGTCGTCCGAGTCGGTGAAGAACGCCCCGTGCGAGCAGCAACCGTCGGCGGCCCGGCCCGCGATGATGCCGTGGCAGCCCTTGCCGAAGATGCAGGTCCAGCGGGAGAGCAACCAGGTCAGGTCGGCCCGGATCAGGTGCGTCTCGTCGGCCGGGTCGGTGAACTCGATCCACTCCCGAGGAAAGTCCAGGGGCACCTCGCGACTGCGCGGGTCACCCGGGTCGTCCACCAGCACACGGAGCTCCATCGTCACTCGGCCCAGCGTACGCGCGGTGACGTCCGCAGGCCGGTGAGCCGCGCAAACGTGTTGCGCCTACTGTCTTCACCATGCGACTGGGTGTCCTCGACGTCGGATCCAACACGGTGCATCTCCTTGTGGTGGACGCCCACCACGGCGCGCACCCGTGGCCGGCGCACTCCGAGAAGGTGGTGCTCCGGCTGGCCGAGCAGATCGGCCCCGACGGCGCGCTGACCGAGGCGGGCGCGGACGGCCTGGTCAAGGCGGTGGGCATGGCCAAGGCGGCGGCCACCGGGTTGGCGGCCGACGACCTGATCGCCTTCGCCACGTCCGCCGTGCGCGACGCCACCAACGCGGCCGAGGTGCTGGCCCGGGTCCGGGACGAGACCGGCGTACGCCTGGCGGTGCTCTCCGGGGCGGACGAGGCGCGGTCGACGTTCCTGGCCGTACGGCGGTGGTTCGGCTGGTCGGCGGGCCGGCTGCTGGTGCTGGACATCGGTGGCGGCTCGCTGGAGATCGCCGCTGGCATCGACGAGGACCCGGACGTCGCGGTCTCCCTGCCGCTCGGGGCCGGTCGGCTGACCCGCGAGCGGCTGCGGGTCGATCCGGCCAGTGCGGCCCCGCCGTCGGCGGAGGCCGTCGACAAGCTCCGGGAGTACGTGGACGGCCGGCTGGACAAGGTGGTCGACCAGATCACCCAGGTGGGCTGGGACCGGACGGTGGCCACCTCGAAGACGTTCCGCACCCTGGCCCGACTGGCCGGGGCTGCCCCGTCCGGTTCCGGGCTGTGGGTGCGACGCAGCCTGACCCGGGCCGGCCTGCGGCAGGTCATCGGCTTCATCCGGCACATCCCACCGGCGCAGTTGATGGAGTTGGAGGGGGTCAGCGCGGGTCGGGCCCACCAGTTGCTGGCCGGTGCCGTGGTCGCCGAGGCGGTGATGCGCCGCCTGGATCTGGACTCGCTGGACATCTGCCCGTGGGCGCTGCGGGAGGGCGTCATTCTCCGCCGGCTCGATCAACTGGAGCCGATCTGATCCGGCGGCCGTTTTCGGTCGGTTTGCCGGCGCTCGTCACGATGCCCCCGGCGCTGCCGGGCTACGCTGGCTGATGTGACTTCCCGCGTTCCCGTGCTTTTGTCCAGCTCGTCGGTCTTTCCCGAGCCGACCGCGGCGGCGTTCCAACTGGCCGCGGCGCTCGGCTACGACGGCGTCGAGGTGATGGTCTGGACCGACGTGGTCAGCCAGGACGCGGGCGCCCTGCGCGGCCTCTCCACGCACTACGACGTGCCGGTGCTCTCGGTGCACGCGCCCTGCCTGCTGGTCACCCAGCGGGTGTGGAGCCCGGACCCGTGGGAGCGCCTGCGCAAGGCCGCCGAGCTGGCTGAGACGCTGGGCGCGCCGACAGTCGTGGTGCACCCACCGTTCACCTGGCAGCGGGACTACGCACGCAACTTCGCCGAGGGTCTGGCCACCGTCGCGGACCGGTTCACCGGGCTGCGCTTCGCTGTGGAGAACATGTACCCGGTGCGGATGGCGGGCCGGCAGTTCGTCCCGTACGTGCCCGGTTGGGACCCGACCGACGCGGGCTACCCGTCGTACACCCTGGATCTGTCGCACTGCGCGGCCTCGCACAGCGACCCCCTGGAGATGGCCGACCGGATGGGCGCCGGGCTGGCGCACGTGCACCTCGGTGACGGCACCGGCGAGGGCCGCGACGAGCACCTGGTGCCCGGGCGCGGCACCCAGCCCTGCGGGGAGCTGCTCTCCTCGCTGGCCGGCCGGGGTTTCACCGGCGCGGTGGCGGTGGAGGTCGCCACCCGGGGCGCGAAGAGCCGCGCGGTGCGCGAGGCGGACCTGCGCGCCGCGCTGGAGTTCGCCCGCCAGCACCTGACCGCGTCGTCACCTGTCGACGCCTGACCCGACCGCCCGAGAATCGGGCGGTGGCGGTGTCAGCTGACCGCTGAGAGGGAATCGGCGGCGGACGTCGGCTGCGGGGCTACGGTCACCTGCTCGCCGACCGCCGCCCGCTTACGGGCCCGGTGCGCGGCGACGTGCGAGCGGGTGGCGCAGCGCTCCGAGCAGAACCGCCGGCAGCAGTTGGACGACGTGTCCAGGTAGACGTTGCCGCACCGCTCGTCGGCGCAGACCCCGAACCGGGCGCTGCCGTACTCGCAGAGCCAGACCGACAACCCCCAGACCGCACCGGCCAGATATTCGGCACTGACCGAGGCGCCCCGACTGGTCACGTGCATGTGCCAGTCGCTGGAGTCGTGCCCGGAGATGCGCGGCTGCACCGGGAACGCCTCGAGCAGCGCGTTCAGCTCGGTGACCGCCTGGCCGTCCCGCCCCGAGGTGCCGTACTCGAAGACGTCGCGCAACCGTTTCTGCGCCCGGCGGAAAATCGCCACGTCCCGGTCCGCGACCTCGTCGCGCATCCAGGCGTTCTCGTCGGGGAAGAGGGCCCGCAGGTCGTCGAGGTCGTCCAGGCGGGCGTTGACCAGGTCAACGCCGGTCCGGGCGTACGCGTCGAAGTTCACGCCCCCAACGGTAGACGACTCAGCGGGTGCGCGGCGCGTCGATGTAGTGCGGCAGGAACCGGGCGTAGCCATCGGTGATCAGACTCGCGCTCTCCCGCACACCCACGCCGGCCGATTCGCCGTCGACGATCCAGCTGCCCAGCACCATGCGGTTACCGGCGAACTGCGGCAACGCCCGGAACTCCTGGTAGCACCAGCCCTCGTCGCCGTAGATCCCCGGGTTGGTGATCTCCTCGTCGGCGGTGACGATGCGTACCGACCCGCCCTCGCGGCCGAGCAGTGGCTTGGCGACGTACTCCGTCATGCCGCGCGGCGAGTCGAGGTACGCCGGGAGCAGGTACTCGTGGCCCGGGTACAGCTCCCAGAGGACCGCGAGCAGCGCCTTGTTGGAGAGCAGCAGTTTCCAGGCCGGCTCGATCCAGGTGGTCGGGGTGCCCGGGGCCAGGGCAGCCGGCCCGTACGGCTCGGCCAGCATCCACTCCCACGGGTAGAGCTTGAAGCAGGTGGTCACCGGACTGTCGTCGGCGTCGACGAAGCGTCTGCCATCCCAGCCGATGTCCTGGATGGGTTGGAGCGCGACGCTCAGGCCGGCCTGCCGGGCGGTCTCGGCGAGGTAGCCGGCGGTCATGTGGTCCTCGCCGGACTCCTCCTCGTTCGACCAGAGGACGTGTACCCGGGGGTCGTGCAGCCCCGCCCCGATCTTGGCCCAGGCGCCGACCAGCCGCTCGTGCAGGCTGTTCCACTGGTCCAGCTCCGGCCGGGTCTGCTCCAGCCAGTACCACTGGATGATGCTCGCCTCGACAAGCGCGGTGGGGGTGTCCGCGTTGTACTCCAACATCTTCGGCGGCCAGGTGCCGTCGTACGCGAGGTCGAAGCGCCCGTAGAGGGTCGGTGGCGCCTCGCGCAGCGACCGGGCCACCGCCTCGGCCGCCCACTCCGGGATGCCGAACTCGGCGTACCGGCGCTGCGCCACCACGTGCTCGGCGGCGGCCACCGACATCCGGTGCAGCTCCTCGGTGGCCTCCTCCAGCCGCAGCACCTCGTCCAGGTCGAAGGCGTACGCGGCGGTCTCGTCCCAGTACGACATGATCCCGCCGTCGGGCAACTCGGTGTCGACGTAGACCAGCCCCTGCGACCGGATGGTGGCATCCCAGTCGGGGCGCGGCGTGACCGACTCGCGGCGCACGTCAGCCGCCGCAGGCGGCGAGGTGGGTGCCGAATCCGCCGCGCTCGGGCAGGGCCGCGCTTGTCGGTTCCGGGGCGGTGCGACCGGCGGCCGGGTCGCTGACCCGCATCGCCAGCGCGACGGTGTCGCCGCCGCCGACCGGCCCGAGGGCGCAGTCGTCGTCATCGTCGTCGTCCGAGGTCATGTTGCAGCCGGAGAGGGCAAGCGCGAGAGCGGTGAGCGCGCCGAGTTGCACGGAGGCCGATCGGAGCCGGCGGCGGGGGCGTTGGTCCACGGCATCGTTGTAGCCGATCGGCGCCACCGCCGCCGCCCCGCCCCCCGTGCCGAGGTGCCCGGCCGCCCCTCGGCGGGGGCCCTGGCAGGGGCGTTACGCTCGGCTCATGCTCCGTTCCGTCATCCTTGCCGCCTCCCGGTCATCCCAGGTCGAGCGGCTCGTCGCGACAGCCCCGTACACCCGGGACGTCGTCCGCCGGTTCGTCGCCGGCGCCGCCACCGACGACGCGTTGCGCGCGACCCGCGGGCTCGTCGACGACGGCCTCGCGGTCACCCTCGACCACCTCGGTGAGGACACCGTCCGCCCCGAGCAGGCCACCGCCACCCGGGACGAATACCTGAAACTGCTGAAGATGCTCGGCGGCGCGGGGCTCACCCCGGCCGCCGAGGTGAGCGTGAAGCTCTCCGCCCTCGGCCAGATGTTCGACGAGCAGTTGGCGTACGACAACGCGCGGGCGATCTGCGCGGCGGCCGACGCGGCGGGCACCACTGTCACCCTGGACATGGAGGACCACACCACCACCGACTCGACACTTGAGGTGCTGAGCCGGCTGCGCAAGGACTTCCCGTCGACCGGTGCGGTTCTCCAGGCGTACCTGCGCCGGACCGAGTCGGACTGCCGGGAGCTGTCCTCGGCCGGGTCGCGGGTGCGGCTGTGCAAGGGCGCCTACAAGGAGCCGGAGTCGGTGGCGTACCAGTCGGCCCGTGAGGTGGACAAGTCGTACGTGCGCTGCATGAACATCCTGATGTCCGGCGACGGGTACCCGATGCTGGCCACCCACGACCCGCGGATGATCGCCATCGGCGAGGACCGGGCCCGGTGGTTCGACAGGGGTCCCGAGCGCTTCGAGTTCCAGATGCTCTACGGCATCCGCCCCGAGGAGCAGGCCCGGTTGGCCAGCGAGGGCTACACCGTGCGCACCTACGTCCCGTACGGCGACGAGTGGTACGGCTACCTGATGCGCCGGCTGGCCGAGCGTCCCGCCAACCTGGTCTTCTTCGGCCGCGCCCTGATCTCCAAGAAGTAACCTCTCCGACTCGGCCGACGGGCCGGCGGCGACCGCTCGGGTCACCGCCGGCCCGTTTCGGTTATCCGACTTGCCATCGTTGGCTAAGTGGCTTAGCTTTAAAGCTATGACAGCTAGCCAGGTGCGGCGGGACGACGGACACATCGCGTACGAGGTGCAGGGCGACGGACCACTTGTGGTCCTCGCACACGGCATGGGCGAGAACAGGGCGAGCTTCCGACACCTCGTGCCGCTGCTGGTGGCCGCCGGGCACCGGGTCGCCTCGGTCGACGTCCGGGGGCACGGCGAGTCCAGCGCCGGCTGGCCCACGTACGCCCCGGCCGAGGTCGGCGCGGACCTGCTGGCCGTGGTCCGCGACCTCGACGCCGGTCCGGCCGTGCTGGTCGGCAGCTCGTCCGCCGCCGCCGCGGTGGTCTTCGCCGCCACCGACGCGCCCGAGCTGGTCACCGGCATCGTGCAGGTCGGCGCGTTCGTCGGTCAGCCGAAGCTCAACCCACTGCTGCGGATGGCGATGTGGTCCGTGCTGCACAGCCCCCGACTCTTCGGGATGTTCCACAACACCCTGTTCCCGGTGCACCGGCCCGCCGACGACGCGGCGTACCGCCGCTCGATGGTGGCCAACCTGCGCGAGCCCGGCCGGATGGCCGCCACCCGCGGCGTGATCGCACCCGCCGAGCCGCACTGGACCACCCGCGCGCCGCAGGTGCGGCAACCGGTGCTGGTGCTGATGGGCTCCAAGGACCCGGACTTCCCCGACCCGGGTGCGGAGGCGCGTGCCGCCCGCCGGCTCTTCGGCACCGCCGAGGCCCGGATGATCGAGGAGTCCGGCCACTACCCGCACGCCGACCGGCCGCAGCGCACCGCCGAGGAGTTGCTCGGCTTCCTGGCGGTGTGCGCCGGTGCCTAGGGTCGGCCTCAACCAGCAGATCGTCGTACGGGAGGCGGCCCGGCTGGCCGACGAGGTCGGCTTCCAGCAGCTCACCCTCGCCGCGCTCGCCAGCCGGCTCGGGGTCGCCCTGCCCAGCCTCTACAAGCACGTGAAGGGCGCGGACGCGCTGGTCCAGAAGTTGGCCGCCCTGGCCACCGCCGAGCTGGCCACCGCGATGACCACCGCCGCCGTCGGCCGCTCCGGTGGCGACGCGCTCCGCGCCATGGCGGACGCCTACCGCGACTACGCCCTGCGGCACCCCGGCCGCTACCCGGCCACCCAGCGGGTGCCCGACCCGGCCGACGCGGAGCACGTCGAGGCGGGCGAACGCGCCGTCGGCGCCATCTTCGCGGTGCTGCGCGGGTACGGGCTCACCGGCGACGACGCGGTGGACGCGACGCGCGCGCTGCGCAGCGCCCTGCACGGCTTCGTGAGCCTGGAGGCCGCGGGCGGCTTCGGCCTGCCCCGCGATGTGGACCGCTCGTACCACCAGTTGGTCGCGAGCATGGACATCTCGTTCCGCTCCTGGCCCGGCACTCGGCAGGTCGCGGACCAGGAGGAACGGGGGTGGTGACCGTGATCCGGACGCTCGGGCTGTTGTTGATCTTCCTGCTGGAGCTCACCGTACTGGCGGTCGGCGTGCGCTGGGGCTGGTCCCTGGACGCCCCCACCGCCGTACGGCTGGCCGCCGCCATCGGTGTTCCGCTGCTGCTCGCGGGGCTCTGGGGTGCTTTCGGCTCGCCGCGGGCCGGGGTGCGGCTGCCCCCGCCGGCCAAGTACGCGTTCCAGGCCGGCTGGTTCGTGGCCGGCGGCGGGATGCTCGCCCTGCTCGGGTACTGGTGGCTCGGCCTGGCCCTGGTCGTCGTCTGGGCCGTCGTCACAATTCTGCTGCGCCGCCCCGCCTGACCCACCCGACCGCCGCCGGGGCGGTACCGGCCTCGCCGCGTTCAGGGTTTGGTCGTACCCTTCGGCGGGTGACTGACGAGGTGCAGCAGCCAGCACCACGGCGGCTCTGGCCGCTGTGGACGGTGCTCGTGGTGTTCGTCCTGCTGCTGGGCTGCGGCCTGCCGGCGGCGCTCGTCGTCGGAGTGATCCGGGAGACAGGCGCGCGTCCCACGGTCAGCCGGGTCGGTGCCTCGGCGGCCGACGACCCGGCCACCGCCGTGGCACGCGGGTTGTCCGACCGGATCACCGCCCAGCTCCACCGGCAGTCCGCGGCGCTCCTCGGCGGCGACCGCGCCGGGTTCCTCGCCGTCGCCGACCCCGCCGCCCACAACGAACTGCGCCGACGCTTCGCCGCACTACGCGAACTCAAGGTGACCGGCTGGCGGGCCGAGCCGAGTGGGCTGCCCGTGCCGATCATCGGCAAGCCCGGCGAGTGGCGGCTGCTGGTGCGCTTCCAGTACTGCTTCGTCACGCCGAACTGCCGGCCCAGCCCGGTGCTGATCGGCACCCGGTGGCGCGAGAACGGTGACCAGCCCCGAATGGTCGCCATGGAGGAATCCAAGTCGGTGGAGACCGGCACCCGACCGTGGGAGATCAGCGACCTGGCGGTCGCCATCGGCACGCGGACCATCGTCGCCACCACCCCGGCGCTGCGCGGCAAACTGCCCGGCCTGCTCGCGCAGGCCGAGGCGGCGGCCAAGGTCGCCGACGGGTACGCGGTGACCGGCTCACCGCCGGACCGGTACCGGATCTTCTACGCCGGGCGCACCGAGTGGCAGCGCTGGTACGGCGGGGAGCGCCCGGAATGGACCGGCGGTTACGCGGTCACCGTGGGCGGCGGCCACCACGAGGTGGTGCTCAACGCCGAAGGGCTCACCAACAGCGGCACCGACGACCTGCTGCGGCACGAGCTGACCCACGCGGCGTCGTTGCCGGAGCGCGGCTACCCGGGCAAGCTCACCTGGTGGTTGGTGGAGGGCCTGGCCGAGTTCGCCGGTGCCGGCGGCCAGGCGGTCGACAGGTACGAGGGGATCGCCGACGTCCGCAAGATGGTCCGGGGCGGCTGGGATGGCAAGTTGGAGGGCGTCAACCCCGCCGACGACGCCTCCGCCGAACGGGTCGCCGCCAGCTACGGCATCGGCTACCTGGCAGTTCGGCACCTCGTCGACAGGTACGGGCCGCTGCGGCTGCTGACCTTCTTCAAGACCGTGGTGCACGACGGCCGGACCATCGACGCGGCCTCCGAGAAGGCGTTCGGTGAGCAGTGGTCGACGCTGCACGACGAGTGCGTGGCGTACGTCCGCGCCACCGCCGGCTGACGCAGCTCGTTTGCTCGCCGGCGGCGGTGGGCCGGGCGGATGCCCGACCCACCGCCGTTGTTCACCAGCCGGTGGCGATCGACGCTCGGGTACCGAGGCTGCCGTTCGCGCCCCCCGGGTACATCCAGAGATTGCCTGTTGCGTCCCGGGCGAGGATGTCGGGCTTGCCATCCCCGCTGAAGTCGGTCAGCCCGAACGAGGTGAAGGTGGCCCAACCGTTGCCGACCTGGGTGATCGCCCTCGATTGGAGGTCGTACACCCGGAGGAGGCCGGTGTCGCTCTCCCGCCCGTACAGCTCCGGCGTGGCGTCACCAACCACGTCGGCCATACCGAATCCGGTGTACTGACCGTCCCAGCCGTCACCGACGTCGATCCGGGTCATTTTGCCGCCCGCCAGATCGCCCGGGTAGGCCCACAGGTCGTTTGTCGTGCCGGCAGTGAAGATGTCCTGATAACCGTCCTTGTTGAAGTCGCCAATTCCGAATGGCCGCCAGCTGCACCACCCGGTGCCGAAGAACGTGGGCGTGGGACTCAGATCATCGGCGGTGCCCAGGAACACCTGCAGGTCGCAGGTGGTGTTGTCCCGGACAACCACATCCTGGTAGCCGTCGTGGTCCATGTCCGCGATGTCGAACGAGGTGAACTGGCTCCAGCCCGAGGAGATCAGCCGCGGTGCGGTGAGCTGGTTGTTCACCTTCCGGTATCTCCACAAGCTTCCGATGGTGTCCGTCCCGTAGACGTCGGTCTGCTTCGTACCGGTGCCCGGCGGAGTCCAGGTGGTGGCACCGACCGGGGTGAGCGAACCGCTCTTCGTGACGTTTGTCGCCCCGACCTGGGTGGGGGTGAGTGCCCGCTTCCACACCTGCAGATTGCTGAGCATTCCGGAGTAGTGCGCCGTCGGCGCGCCCTGGTACTTGTAGCGGCCCACCACGAACTTGCCGGTGCTCGGCCACGTCGGCGTGGCTTCGTACTTCGCGCTTCCCTTGATCACCCCATTGACGTAGAGCACGATCGTCCGGGTCTCGGCGTTGTAGGTGCCGACCAGGTGCGTCCAGACCCCCAGCGCCGTACCGGCAGGTGTCACCACCTGGGCGTACGACCAACCGCTGTCGGCGTTGCCGAGACCGAACCGCCAGGTGTTGTCACTCTGGTTGTTCCAGAGCAGGAAGCGCGACGCGTTCGCGCCGTCCTCGCTGGCGATGACACCACCGGCGGCCGTGGGCTTGGCCCAGACCGAGATGCTGAACGACTTGTTGGTGTCGATCAACGGCTCATTGACCGACAGTGCACCCTGCTTGGAGGTGTCGACGACAGTGCCGGTCTTGTCGACGTTGAGGAACAGGGCCGGGCTGAAGAGTTCGCCGCCTCGCCAGTAGGCGTTGCCGCCCTCCACCGTGAGGGACTTGCCGCCGGAGACGTCCTTCGCGCTGGTGACCGCCGTGTCCGACAGGTCGTCGAACTGCCACGTGTGGTCCGAGGTGACAAGCGTCTGCTTCGGCTGGGCCGCCACGGTGGCACTGCTGGCCTGCAGGTTGGTGACCGTCCAGAGTGAGCTGACCGCACCGGCGCTGAGAACCCACAGATCCGGGATGCCGTCGGTGTTCGCGTCACCGGCCCGCAGGGTCAGCGACGCACCTGTGTACCAACCAGAACTGCGAAGAACCCGCGACGAGGCATACGAGAACTGACCGGTGTCCGGGTTGAATGCGGTGTCGGACCACAGGTACAACGCTCCGGTGCTCCGGTTCCACAGGAACATCGAGGTGCCGGTGCCGGTGCTGGTCTGAGCGGTGGCGATGGTCCAGTTGTTCCAGTCGGCGCCGCCCGTCGGGGTGAGTGCGCCGGTGGTGGTGGCACCGAAGTAGCCACCGATGATGCCGCCGGCACTCGGGTAGTACGTCAGTTGATATCCGTTGCTGCTGTCGCCGCTGGTCCCGATCAGGTCGGGATAGCTGCCGCCCAGTCCTCGGGTGTCCCCCGCGTTGGCGAGCTGGAGCGGCCGGCGACCATACTCATCGAGCAGCCAGTCGGCTTCAATGCTGAACTGCGTCATCCCACTGTCGGGCGTCAGCGCCGAGCCGTCACCGTTTCCGGCGATGATTCCCGCGTTGCCGCTGGTGGGGTAGTAGACCAACACATCCTGGAAGCCGCTCCCGGTGAAGCGTCCAGAGATCACCTGCGAGCCATCGAAGTCACTGGGGGAGTAGGCGCCACTGACGCCGTTCCCGCGGCTTCCGATGTTGGTGATGCTGGTGTTGAGCGCGGCCGACCCGTTGCTCTCGGCAAGCCATAGCCCTGGTTTCAGGTTGTAGACGGAACCCGGGGTGATCACGTCGGCAAGGCCGTCGCCATTCATGTCACCGTCGGCCGCAGGCGTACTCGGCCGGATCGAGTTGAAGATCGTGGCAGTCGTGTCGCCGAAATTCTTTCCCGCGGCGGTGACGCTGGTGACCGCCAGGCTGTTGGTGAAGCGGGAAGGTTTGATGGTGAAGGTGGCGTTGCCGTTCGAATCGGCCGTGACGTTGAGCGGGGCGGAGGCGTTGAGCTGATACGAGTAGCTCGTCGGCCGAGCGCCGCTGGTCGGTGCCGTCACCGTGACAACGGCGGACTGGCCGATACTGGTGACAGCGGGAACAGCGACATCCGGGGGAGCCGCCCTGGTGGCGTCGAACGTGAACTTGCACGTGGTCGACCACGCGCTCGCCGTCCTGAAGTCGGTGACCTGGACCTTCCAGGCGAAGGTCGTTGGCACGCCGTTACTCGTGCTGGTGACCCCGGACGCCACGGCGAGGATCTGCCGAGGCACGATCCGCACCGCGGTGCTGCCCGACGAATACGTCAAGGAATTCGGGTCGGTCTGGTCGAGCGCCTTCTGGGTCGTGTCGCTGTCCTTCCACAACTTGAAGGTGACCCCGAGGGTGCCCTGGTTAGGGTCGGAGACCGGCGCGTACAACGTGACGGCGGTGTCACCCACCACAGTGGGGCTGGCGGCGTTGCAGGACGTCGTCGGCGCGGTCTTGAGCCCGGTGGGTGCCGCAGGTGCGTGGTTGTAGGTGATGGTCAGCGTCGGGCTGGTTTCCAGGAACTCTTTCCAGCTCTCGGGGTCACTGCCTTCGTTGGCCGCGATCATTCGTAGGGTCCGGGTGGACCTCTTGTTGGTGACGTCGGTCTTTATTTGGCCGGTGATGTCGAAGGAGACACCGGCCGCCCCACATCCGCTGTAGCCGTAGGCGAAACTCTTGGAGGCTGCGAGGGGGCCATTGCTCTGGTCCTCCCAGTAGTCCCAGGTGGCATTCGACTTGGACAGCGTCGCGCCCGGGGCGTAGACGTTGACGGTCTTGTCGGTGCAACTCCACGACCTGGTGTTCGTGATCTTGAAGGCTGCGCTCGCGATCTCGGCGCCCGCGAGCGTGCTGTAGGGCACCGGGAAGTTGATCAGCGGTGTATTCCCCGCACTCGGACGGCCCGTGTTACAACTCGGCGGGGTTCTCGTCGTCGGTGTGCACGATGGCGTACCGGTGGAACCTGGACTACGTCACCGACACGCACGGTAACGCGATGGCGTACTACTACAACCAGGCCACGAACTTCTACGGCCGCAACAAGGGCGCGACGGATGTGTCCTACATCCGCGACAGCAACCTGGCGCGTATCGATTACGGGTTCACCGATGGTGGCGCGTATGGCACGGTGGCGAACCAGGTGGTGTTCAACACCGGTGACCGGTGCCTGTCGGGGACGTGTCAGCCGTTGAATTCGGCGAACAAGGCGAACTGGCCGGACGTGCCGTTCGACTTGATCTGCGCCTCAGGGACGGACTGTGACAACTGGAGCCCGTCGTTCTTCTCGACCGTCCGGTTGACGTCGATCGAGGCGAGGCAGTACAACACGGCGACCTCGACCTACGAGAAGGTCGACTCGTACGCGTTGTCGCAGAGCATGCCGGCCACCGGTGACGGCACGTCACCGACGTTGTGGCTGACCGGGATCGCCCGTACGGGTCATGACATCAGCGCGGGTGGGTCGACGGCGGCGATCACGTTGCCGTCGGTGTCGTTCACCGGTGTGAAGTTGCCCAACCGGGTCGACACCGCCGGTGGGCTGCCGTCGTTCTACCGGCAGCGCATCGCCACGATCACCACCGAAACCGGATCGGTCATCAGCCCGTCGTACGAGTTGCCGGTGCCATGTTCGGCGCCGGTGAGCACCGACCCGGCGGCGAACACGAAGTCCTGCTACCCGGTGTACTGGAACCCCGGACGGATACACCGACCCGTTCAAGGACTGGTTCCACAAGTACGCCGTCACCCGGGTCACCTCCACCGACCCCACCGGCGGCGCCGCAGCCCTGTCAACCAGCTACAAGTACCTCAATGGTGCTGCCTGGCACTTCGACGAGAACGAGGTCGTCAAGACCAAGTACCGCAGCTACGGCCAGTTCCGCGGCTACGCCAAGGTACAGACGTTCACCGGCGACGGCGTCAACGACCGCCGCACCCAAGCCGAAACCGCCTACTACCGCGGCATGTCGAAGAACAACAACAGCACCGTGGTGAACCTGACCGACTCCGCCGGCGGCACCCACGAAGACATCGACGAACTCGCCGGCAAGGAACTGGAAACCACCCAGTACCTCGGCGAAGGCGGCCGCATCGACTCCTCCACCATCACCTCCTACTGGGTATCCGCAGCCACAGCCACCCGCAGCAGAAGTGGGTTGTCAGCGATGACTGCCCACCGAGTCGAACCTGCAAAGACCTACGCGCGGCAGTCGGTTACAGCGGGTGGTGCCGTGACGTGGCGGTACACCGCCACAGACAACAGCTACGACGCGAACACCGCCAGCGCCACCTTCGGTCTGTTAAAGAACACCTACACGTACACCGTGCCGATCGACGCGGCGTACAACCAGTGCACCACCTACACCTACGCCCCGACCAACACCGCCAAGAACCTCGCCGGGCTGGTCAGCCAAACCGAAACCGTGTCGGTGGCCTGCGGCGGATTCACCCAGGGCAGCCCCGCCTCCGAGCCCGGCAGCGTCAACACCCTCACCACCCCGAGCAGCGTCAACCGACCCGCCCAGGTCGTCAAGGCCGAACGCACCTTCTACGACGTGACGGACTTCTCCACGACGTTCCCGCAGGCGGCCGCCCCGTCCAAAGGTGACGTCACGATGACCCAGGTCGCCAAGGACTACACCTCCGGGGCTTACGTCTGGCAGACCACCGGACGGTCGACCTACGACAGCTACGGCCGGGTCACCGATTCCTACGACGGCAACGGCAACAAAACTGTGACCGCGTTCACTATGAACGCTGTCAGATTGACAGTGGGAACCTCGACAACAAACGCCCTCGGCCAAGTTGCTTCGGCGACCGTAAACCCGAGACGTGGCCTGCCGCTCGGCGCTACCGATGCCAACGGCGTCGTAGTGACTCAACATTTCGACGCGCTGGGTCGCGCTGTCTCCGTATGGTTGAATTCCCGGGCGACTAGCAGCCCTGCTCACCGCAAATTCACTTACGTCATCTCGAAGACCGGCACCTCGGGAACGATGACGGAAACGCTGAACAACTCAAGCGGCTACCAAAAGTCTCTATTGATCTACGACGCACTTCTGCGTCCTCGCCAAACTCAGGCCACAACGCCACAAGCGGGCCGATTGATCACCGATACGTATTACGACACAGGCGGCTGGACCCGAGCGTCTTACAACGGTTGGTGGGATGATTCAACGGCGCCGACGCTGGGTGCGCCGGTCTCGGCAGCTGACTTGGGTAAGCAGGTGCCAAACCAGACCTTGAACACGTACGACGGTCTGGGGAGACCTGTCGTGGTCGTTGCGGCGAAGAACGGGGTTACTGTCTCGTCCACCACCACGGTCTACCAAGGCGATCGCACGACGAGCGTCCCGCCAGCCGGCGGAGTGGTCCAGACGACGTTGACCGACCCGCTGGGGCGAACGAAAGAACTGCACGAATACACCGCCCTGCCCACGGTGACTACCCCGAATGACGTATTTACCGGCAGCTTCGCCGTGACCGGTGGTACGGCAACCATTTCCAAGTATGGGCACGACGGACATGGCAACCAGTCCTCGTTCACGGATGCCTTGAATAACGCGTGGACTGCCGAATTCGATCTCATGGGTCGCGCCACGAAGAAGAGTGATCCAGACACCGGTGCCATCACAGGACTGCTCTACGATGGCAACGGGAATCTGCTGCAGAGCACAGATTCTCGAGGAAAGAGCACCTCAGTCAGGTTTGATAAGCTCAATCGGCGCATCGGCCAATACGCTGCGCCGGTGTCTGAGCAGTCGTCCAGCAATCAGGTGAACGCCTGGGTCTACGACAACAGCAACAATGCCGTCGCGAACATGACCTACCCGATTGGTCAACTCACTACTTCGATCAACTACAAGGGTGGCAAGGCGTACATCAAGCAGCAGAAGGGCTTCAACGTCTTTGGGAAGTCGTTGGGTGAAACCGTCACCATTCCCGACTCCGAGGGGGCATTGGCTGGCTCCTACGTGTTTGGTCACACCTTCTCTTCGGTGCTCGGGCTACCGCTGACCGACAGCTATCCCGCCAAGGGCACCCTGCCCTCGGAGACGGTGCTACACGGCTACTCCGGCGTACTCGATCTGCCCACGACGCTGGGCGGTTCGGCCGGCTACAGCAACGGGGTGAGCTACGACGCATGGGGTCGCGTCAGTCAGGCCACTGTGGGTAGTGGCAGTAACCTCGCCTACATTACTAATACCTATGACGCTCACACTTCTCAGTTGCTCAACCAGCTCGTCACGCGATCGACCGGCACGCCGACCACTGTCGACGAGCAGTCGTACAAGTACGATCTGACCGGCAACGTCACTAAGCAGGTGAGTAAGCGGCTCGGAGCTACCGCTCCCGCAGAGAGTCAGTGCTACCTCTATGACAAGCTTCGGCGGATGACTGAAGCTTGGACCGCGACGGACGATTGCGCGACGGCTCCCTCCACCAGCAACAAAGCTATGGTCGGCAACAACGTTGGTGGTGGATCGGCGTACTGGACGAGTTGGAGCGTGGACCCGATCGGCAACCGCACCAACCAGATTGAGCGCGGTATCGGCGGTGCCATGGATAAAGTCACCACGTATTCGTATGGAGGTACTGTTGGCGGCCAGCCCCACGCCTTGACTTCCACCACCACGACCGGCGGCGCAGCCAGTTCCACGTCTTACGGGTACGACAGTGCCGGTAATATGACCACACGGAACGCCGAGAAGGGCGCGCAGTCTCTCGACTGGAATGAGCTGGGTCAGTTAACGGCGGTAACTGGCACTGCAGGTCAGAGTTCGTTTATCTACGACGCCGATGGCAATGTATTGCTGCAGAAGGATCCTGGCAAGGTGATCCTGTACCTGCCGGGGCAGCAGTTGGCCTTGGACACTGCCACGCAGGTGGTGACCGGGAACCGATACTTCAATTTGCCAGGCGGGGGGACCGCAATCCGGTCCGGTAGTGGGTCGAACTATTCGTTTGAGATTGGCGACTCCCACGGATCCCCGTCGCTCTACCTTGACAACACGGCGCAGCTCGCAAAATGGCGCCAGTACACGCCATTCGGCGCACCGCGTGGGCCGGCGGATGTTTATCCCGACAACCGTGGCTTCCTCAACAAGGTTGTAAACAATGCAACAGGGCTAATCCAGGTCGGGGCCCGTAGCTACGACGCGTTGGTTGGCCGCTTCATCAGTCGTGACGCTGCGCTGGACATGGGGAACCCCCAGCAGATGAATGGCTATGCCTACAGCAGTAATAACCCGGTCAACTTCAGTGACCCCTCTGGAAATATTCAAGTAGGCGACGATCGAGGCCTCCTTGTCGCGGTTCCCAACGCCGACGGCACCGAGACGATCGTCGATAATCGGCCGAAGAAGTGCCGTACCAGGTACTGCTTCGGGGCGCCCAAGAATCCATACAAGCCGGAAGCGACAAGGTATCCCTACAGCCCCAAGGCAAAGGCGACGGCCAAAGATTACTGGAATTGGAATCTTTACCGATGGCTCCGGATGGGTGCCGCTGCCGTCTCCAACCCGTTGCTGAGTCCAGTCGATCTTACGGACGGTGTCGCCACGTATAATCACTACCGCGACGCGTCCGGCACGGACTTTGAAATCGATTATGAGAAAGCGTACGGACAGGACGCCGTTATCCGAAGGAACGTCGACGCCGAGATCGCTGAAGCGCAGGGTTTCGCCGAGAGTTTGCTGGCAGAGTGTGCCTGTGACTCCCTGTCTATGACCGGTGAAGACAAGGGTATTGAGGGGTATCCCGAAAGCGAGAATTGGCAGAAGGCCTTGGGTGACCACAACGTCTGGGGGAGCGCCAAGGTTGCCCGGAAGGGTGAGAAGGTTACTATGACCATTACGGTCCACGCAGAGGATTTCTACGACTTCAACCCGAAGAACAAGGACGTCCGAAGCGGCTTGTCCGACGACGACAATGGAAGGTTCGCCACCTTGGGTTGGGCTAAACCCTTCCTTACTCAAGGCTCTCTCACCAGGACGGTAACCTGGGTTCCTGGAGGGTCGCCATCAGATTCGACGATCACGGGAGGGGCTCGGCGGTGAGCTACGGTGATCGGCGGAGTGCCATCCGGAGGGCTGCAGTAAGAGGCTCTCTTTCGGCAGCCGTGCTGATCGCCCTTCTGTCCGGATGCGGGGGCCCGAACGCCGAGGACGTCCAGTCGGTTGAAGGCGGGACGATCGAAAGCGCGAAGATCCTCGGACCTGTCGAAGAGGGGTATTGGGTTGACGACTCTTCTGTCGACGGCCGGGTTCCTGGCCCCACCGAGATGTGGGAGGAAGGCGTTGCCCGGCTGGCGGATGAGTCGTTCCAGAAGCTGAGGTCCGATTATGAGTGGGTTCCGGTCGGCACCTATTGGAAACCGCCGATCCGAACGTCTCTGGAGGGTAAGATCAGGTTTGGGAGTGAGTGGCTGCGGAGCGCGGAGTTCGACGCCGCCGCTACAACGGGCTCGGACCTGACGGGCAGTTACTACATCGAAGCGGAGACAAAGGGAGTGGTTTTCGTCCTCAAGTCGAAGGACTGAGCACTCCGGTTCACGTAACCCCCCGGTCGTTGGCTCACAGGCTGAGGCCGGGGGCGTTGCGTTTATCCAAGTTGCAAGCAGTGCGGCGTATGCAGTCTGACATTGGCGATGATGCTGAGCGGCTCGTAGCATCACTCGCGTGCGCCGCACCCACCCGCCGCGGCCGGCAAGCACCACGCGGCCCCGCCTGCTCATCGCCCTGACCGCCGTCGTCGTCCTCACCGTCACCACCGCCGCGTCCTGCGGCGACGAAGGCCCCGACCTTGCGCTGGCGTCGGCCGCCCGCAACCCGGTCACCGAGGTGATCGACGCGCCCGCGACAGTGACCGCTCGCGCCGCCGCCACCCTGACCGCTCCCGCCGACGGCACCCTGTCCAGCCTGCGGGTCCAGCCTGGACAGCGGGTGAAGCGCGGTCAGGTGCTGGCCGTGGTCGACTCGCCGAGCGCACAACAGCGCCTCCGTCAGGCGAAGGAGGCGCTGACCGCCGCGAAGCGCGCCGGCCGGGGCGTCGGAGCGGGCAGCCTGACCAGCAGCAGGCGCGGCACCGACAAGGCCGCCGACGAGGCGTTCGACGCGGCCCGGAAGGCCGCCGAGAAGATCGCCGACCCGCAGCTGCGGGACGCGCTGCTGACCCAGGTGACGTCCGCGCAACGCCAGTACGCGGCCGCCGCGCGTAGCGCCGACCAGGCGGTCCGGGCGGTGCAGCGGGGGATCAACGGGTTGAGTTCCGCCGTCGGCGCGCTCTCCGCGGCGCAGCGGCTTCAGGCGCAGCAGGCGTACGACCTGGCGAAGGCGACTGTCGACGCGCTGACCCTGCGTGCCCCGATCGCCGGGGTGGTGCAGCCCGGCGGCACCCGGGCCGGGGGTGGCGCGAATGCTGGTCTGGCCGGGTTGTTGACGCAGGCCGGTGGCGCCGGCCTCGACCCGTCCGTGCTGGCCCCAAGCCAGGGCGGGCCGCCGGCCGGGGTGGATGACGCCGTCATTGTCGGCGGGCTGGTCACCGCCGGCACGCCGGTGCTGACCGTGGTGGACACCGGGCAGTTGGGGCTGCTCGCCGAGGTGGACGAGACCGACGTCCTCCTCGTCAAGGCCGGCGTGAC
Organism: Micromonospora sp. NPDC048843; assembly: GCF_040649965.1. Taxonomy (NCBI): domain Bacteria; kingdom Bacillati; phylum Actinomycetota; class Actinomycetes; order Micromonosporales; family Micromonosporaceae; genus Micromonospora; species Micromonospora sp. NPDC048843. Next base: position 1,290 of record NZ_JBEZGJ010000133.1, on the reverse strand, counting down.
CGCCACGGTCGAGCTGGACGCCGTCACCGGCGCCAGCTACGACGCCACCGTCCGGTCGGTCGACGTGCTGCCCACCAACTCCGCGCAGGGCGGGGTCACCTATCGGGTACGCCTGGCGCTGGGCGCCGGGAAGCTGGCCGAGGGCGAGCCGGCCCCGACGCCCCGCCCCGGCATGAACGCGATCGTGCACCTGCGGGTACGTGAGGCCACCGACGCGGTGACCGTCCCCGCGTCGGCGGTGTTCTCCGCCGACGGCCGGGACGCGGTCTGGGTGGTCCGTGACGGTAAGGCGGGTCGGGCGTCGGTGACGGTGGGCGTCCAGGGGTCCGACCTGGTGCAGATCCTCAACGGTGTGCAGCCCGGCGACCGGATCGTGGTGCGCGGCGCCGACCAGGTCCGCGACGGCCAGGAAGTCCGGTGACCGAACCCGCCGTCGCCGGTTCGCGCGGGGACCGGCCGGCAGCGGAGCGCGTCCCGGCCATCGAGGCGGTGGACGTGTCCCGGACGTACCAGCTCGACGGGGTGTCGGTGGAGGCGCTGCGCGGGGTGTCGCTCACCGTGCAGGCGGGGGACTACGTGGCCCTGGTCGGCCCGTCCGGCTCGGGCAAGTCCACCCTCATGCACCTCCTCGGTGGGCTCGACCGGCCCACCGGTGGCCGTCTGGTGATCGGCGGGCGGGACGTCAACGCCCTGGCCCCGCCGGAGATGGCGACCCTGCGCAACGAGACGATCGGCTTCGTCTTTCAGGCGTTCCACCTGCTGCCGCGTACCTCGGCGGTGGAGAACGTGGCGTTGCCCCTGGTCTACCGGGGGGTGTCGGCTCGGCAGCGGCGGGAGCGGGCGGCGGCGATGCTCGGCCGGGTCGGCCTCGGGCACCGGCTCGACCACCGACCCAACCAGATGTCCGGCGGTGAGCAGCAGCGGGTGGCGATCGCCCGCGCGCTGGTCACCGAGCCGACGGTGCTGCTGGCCGACGAACCAACCGGCAACCTGGACAGCGTCACCGGCGCCGCCGTACTGGAACTGTTGGAACAGTTGAACGCCGAGTCCGGGGTGGCGCTGGTGATGGTCACCCACGACCAGGAGGTCGCCGCCCGCGCCCACCGCCGGATCACCATGCGCGACGGGGTGGTCGTGGCGGACAGCGCCGACCCGCCCGCCGCTCATGATCGACCGCCGTCCGTTGATCACGGTCGACCTGCGACACTGGTCCCCGCTCCCAGCGCGGAGCCCCGGTCCGCGTCCGGAAGCGGTCCGGGGCACCCGTCCGGTGGCTCCGGTGGCGCCGCC
>NZ_JBEZGJ010000132.1:0-21253 GCF_040649965.1 Micromonospora sp. NPDC048843 | reverse complement strand
TCACCTGGGCGACATGAACGACCACGACTCGCTGGGCCTGTTCCAGCAGCGCCCGTCCAGTGGTTGGGGCACCCCGGAGCAGATCACCGACCCCGCCTACTCCACCACCGCGTTCCTCAAGGGCCTCAAGCAGGTCGACGGGTGGCAGGACATGCCCCTGACCGACGCCGCCCAGACGGTGCAGGTGTCGGCCTACCCGGACGCCTACGCCCAGTGGGAGCAGCAGGCCGCTGACCTGGTCGGCCAGCACTGGAACAGCTGACCCGCACCACCCGCACGCCAGCACCACCGCACCCCAGCGAGACAGCACGACACCGACCGCTGGCCGGCACCCGCAACCCGGGGTGCCGGCCAGCGGCACTTCCATTGCCGTACCCCAGGTCACTGGTCGCGGGCCGTCGCGAAGCCGGGTCCCCGCCGGGAGTGGACGCGGCGACGCCGCCTGCCCGCCGGGAGCGGACGCTGCGACACCAGCCTGCCCGGCCCGAAGCGCGGATGGCGCGCCGGTGGAAGCGGATGGCGCGGTGAGGTCGGTGGCTGTCGGGAGATCTTGGACAGTTTCCGTCCCGCGCGAACGGAAAGTGTCCAAGATCTGCGGGGATGCACCACCGCGTGCCGCGCGAGCCAACCCGCAGCGGTCAGAAGAGGACTGTGGCCAGGGTGCCGATCGGCTGGAAGCCGCAGCGCTCGTAGACGCGGCGGGCCGGGAGGTTGAAATCGTTGACGTACAGGCTGACGGTGGGTGCGACCCGCAGCAGCGCGTCGCGGACCACGGCTGCCATGGCGGCGGTGGCGATCCCCCGGCCTCGCCACTCCGGTGCCACCCAGACGCCCTGGATCTGCGCCGTCCGTTTGGTGACCACTGCCAGCTCGGCCTTGAACACGACCTTGCCGTCGATGATGCGGGCGTACGCGCGACCGCTCCGGACCAGATCGTTGACCCGTCGGCGGTAGCTGCGTCCGCCGTCCTCGGCCAGCGGGGAGACGCCGACCTCTTCGGTGTACATGGCGACCGCCGCCGGGAAGAGCCGGTCGACCTCGCCGGAGCGAACCTGGCGTACCTCCGGATCGGCCGGTACGGGTGGCAGCGTGTCGGTGACCAGCAGCGGCTGATTGGGGCGAACGTCTCGCGCTGGCCCCCACGTGTCGGAGAGGCGGTCCCACAGCCCGAGGACTGCGTCGGCCCGGCCGACGATGGAGGAGCAGAGCCGCTCCTCGCCCGCGAGCAGGTCGGCGAAGGCGGCCACCGCGGCGTCACTGGCCAGCACCGGGGTCAGGTTGCCGCCGAGCCAGCAGAGTGACTCGAGGTTGCGGCGAGCCCCGTACCCCAGGATTCTGCCCTCGGCCCGCCACCACGAGAGTCCGCGCGCGGCGATCCGCTCGGCGACCTGCGCGCCCGCGAACGGGTCATGGTCGAGCAGTCGCTCGACCGCGCGGCGCTCCGATTCCCCCAGTTGGCGTACCGGCACCGTCAGCACGACTATCAGCCTGCCAGATCGACCCCCCGCTCCGCCGGTCGAGTGCCGAGGCCGGTGCAGGCTCTGCCGGCCCACTGATCGGCCGGGTCCGCCCGGCCCACCGGACGACCGGGGGCACCAGGGCTCCGAGCAGGAGAAACAGGGCACCGAGCACGAGCCAGCCGGGTACGCCCCAGCCGAGCGCGAGGGTGGTCACCACTACCGGTGCGAGCATCTTGCCCAGTTCGTAGCCCATGCCGTACGCCCCCTGGTACTGCCCCTGGGCGTCCGCCGGCGCCAGCCCGAAGGAGATCCCCCAGCCGGCGGCGGAGTGCCACAGCTCGCCGGTGACGTGCGCGAGTGCCCCGAGGCCGAGCAGCCCCACAGCGCCGGCGGTGGGCAGCGCGCCGCTGGCGGCGAAGAGTACGCAGGCCAGGGCGATGGCCACGCCCGCTCGACGGGCGGCGCGGGCGGCTCCGGGCAGTGTGGCGGCGGTATTCGCGGCGCGTACCTGAAGGAGCACCACCAGCACGGTGTTGACCAGTGTCAACGCGGAGATCATCCAGGCGGGGGCGCGGGTGTGGCCGGCGATCCACAGCGGCAGGGCGATGGTGAGCAGGCTGAAGTGCATCGACATCAGCCCGTCGACAAGTGTGAAGGCGAGGAACGGGCGGTCCCGTAGGGCGACCAGCCGAGGGCCGTGCGTCGGGGCGGCGACCGGGGCGACGGCGGGCAGTCGAAGGAAGACCACCGCTGCGGCCAGTGATGTCGCCGCCGAGGCCAGGATCAGCGCGACGTACCCGGTTCGGGTGTCGGCGGCGATGGCGAAGCCGCCGAGGACAGCGCCGACGGAGATACCGACGTTGGTGGTGGCTCGCAGGTAGGCGCGGGTGCGGACCCGCTGGTCGGCTGGGATCGCTCCGGCGATCAGCGCGCCACGGGCACCGCGCTCGACCGCGTCGGCGAGCGCGGTGGCAGCTCCCACCAGCACGAACGTGGGGAACGACCGGACGGCGATCAGGCCGACGGTCAGGGTGCCGGCGACGAACAGCGCGCCGACCTGCACACCGCGTGGGCCGACGCGGTCGGCCAGGTAGCCGCTCGGGGCGCTGGCCACCACACCGACCAGGGCCGAGATGGTCAGCCCGATGCCGACCTCGGTGGCCGACAGGCCGACCGACCGGGTGAGGAAGAGCGCGCTGGCGACGAGCCAGAGGCCCCGCCCGACGGTCTTGACCAGAGTGCCGATGGTGAGGACCCGGGCCGGGCCCGGCGGGGGAAGCAGGCGCATGGCCGACACTTTAACAAGACGTACGTACGGTTTGGTAAAGGAGGGTTGTCGACGATGCATTGCCGATATATCGTTGATGCATCAGCGATAGTCCTAAGGAAGGAAGAACCTGATGAGGTTCCACCGACAGCACCACCCGATGCACGAGGTCCGGATGCGGGGGTTCGGCTTCCCGCCGGTCCCGCCCGGTCCGCACGGCCATGGCCACGAGCACGGACACGGCGGCCCCTGGGGCGGCCGGGGCCGTGGACGGGGTCGGGGCCGACGCCCCAACGTCCGAGCGTCCGTGTTGGCCCTGCTCACCGAGCGGCCGATGCACGGCTACGAGATGATCCAGGAGATCGACTCCCGCACCGGCGGTGCGTGGCGGCCGAGCCCAGGCTCGATCTACCCCACCCTCCAGCTCCTGGAGGACGAGGGCGTGATCGTGGCCAGCACCGAGGAGCCCAGTGGTGGGCGGAAGCGGTTCACTGTCACCGAGGCCGGTCAGGCGGAGGCCACCGAGGCCGCGCAGACCCCGCCGTGGGCGGACGTCGCCCAGGGCACTGTGAGCAGCTGGCACGACATCCGTGACTCCGGCGCGCAGGCGATGAACGCCCTACGCCAAGTGGTGATGAACGGCACCGACGACCAGCGCGAGCGGGCCGCCCAGGTGCTCGACGAGACCCGGCGCAAGCTGTACGCGATCCTCGCCGAATCCGAGTGACGCCAGGCCGCACCACACCGCCAGGCCGCACCACAGCTACGAGCACCACAGCGCACAACCGCACGATTAGCTCAAACGAAAAGCGGCCGTTCCCCGCACGGGGAACGGCCGCTTTTCCACATGGAAAATCAGTGAACGGTGACGGTTGGGCCGGTGACCAGCCCGCGCAGCTCCTCGGGGAGCTCGGCGCCCATCTCGTCGGCGATCCGCAGGGCCTCTTCGATCAGGGTCTCGACGATCTGGGCCTCGGGCACCGTCTTGACGACCTGCCCCTTGACGAAGATCTGGCCCTTGCCGTTGCCGGAGGCGACGCCGAGGTCGGCTTCCCGGGCCTCGCCCGGACCGTTCACCACGCAGCCCATGACGGCGACCCGCAGCGGCACCGGCAGCCCTTCGAGGCCGGCGGTGACCTCCTCGGCGAGCTTGTAGACGTCCACCTGGGCCCGCCCGCAGGACGGGCACGAGACGATCTCCAGGCCCCGCTCGCGCAGACCGAGGGACTCCAGGATCTGGTTGCCGACCTTGATCTCCTCGACCGGCGGAGCGGACAGCGAGACCCGGATCGTGTCGCCGATCCCCTCGGCCAACAGCGCGCCGAAGGCGACAGCCGACTTGATGGTGCCCTGGAACGCCGGCCCGGCCTCGGTGACGCCGAGGTGCAGCGGGTAGTCGCACTGCTCGGCGAGCTGCCGGTACGCCCGGATCATCACGACCGGGTCGTTGTGCTTGACCGAGATCTTGATGTCGCGGAAGCCGTGCTCCTCGAACAGCGAGCACTCCCACAGCGCCGACTCGACAAGTGCTTCGGCGGTGGCCTTGCCGTACTTGCTCAGCAGGCGCTTGTCCAGTGACCCGGCGTTGACGCCGATCCGAATCGGTGTCCCCGCCGCCCCCGCGGCACGGGCGATCTCCTTGACCTTGTCGTCGAACTGCCGGATGTTGCCCGGGTTGACCCGGACCGCCGCGCAGCCGGCGTCGATAGCGGCGAAGACGTACTTGGGCTGGAAGTGGATGTCGGCGATCACCGGGATCTGCGACTTCTTGGCGATCGCGGGCAGCGCCTCGACGTCGTCCTGGGACGGCACCGCCACCCGGACGATCTGGCAGCCGGACGCGGTCAGCTCGGCGATCTGCTGAAGGGTCGCGTTGATGTCGGAGGTGAGGGTCGTGGTCATCGACTGCACGGACACCGGCGCACCACCACCGACCGGAACCGAACCGACCATGATCTGGCGGCTGGCCCGACGGGGAGCGAGCGGCGGGGGCGGCACGGCGGGCATACCGAGACTGATAGCTGTCACTTCAGGCACTCACCTTGAGAAGAGCGTGATGGGGTTGACGACGTCCGCGGCGATGGTCAGCAGCGTGAACGCGCCACCGATCAGGATCACCACGTACGTGAAGGGCATCAGTTTGAGGTAGTCCACCCGGCCGGGGTCGGCCCGGCCGATCCGCGCGTAGACCCAGGAGCGGGCCCGTTCGAACCAGGCGATGGCGATGTGGCCGCCGTCCACTGGGAGCAGCGGCAGCAGGTTGAACACGCCGATGAAGAAGTTCAGCGACACGAAGAGCATGAAGAAGACCAGCCAGGCGTTGTTCTCCACCGCCTCGCCGCCGAGTCGGCTGGCGCCGACCACGCTGATCGGGGTGTCGACGTCGCGCTCGCCGCCGGTGAGGGCGGTCCACAGGGCGGGGACCTTCTGCGGGAGGCGCTGGAGCGCCTGGGCGGTGCCGACGGCCAGTTGACCGGTGAAGTCGGCGGTGGCGCCGAAGGCGCCGACCGGGCCGTACGTCACGCGGGTCGGGGTGCTGGGGACGAGCCCGACGCCGAGCGCGGCCACCGGCGCGGCGGCACCTGTCGGGTTGTCCAGCGGCGGACGCTGGGTCTGCGCGAGCACCGTGCTGGTGGTGTTCGGCTGCCCGTCGCGGACGTACGCGATCTGCGCGGTGTCGCCCGGCTTGAGCCCGCGCAGCGTGGTGAGCAGGTCGCCGTAGGAGTTGATCGAGGTGCCGTTGACCGAGGTGATCCGGTCCCCGTTGCGCAGTTGCCCCTGGGCGGCCGGGCTGGCCGCGTCGGCGGGGGTGCAGGCCCGCACCGCGTTCTCCGGAACCACGCACTCGCTGAGCTGGATGACGGCGGGCTCCTGGCGGGCCTGCGCGTCGGTGGTCGGGAAGTCGGGGTTGGGCAGGCCGGCGGAGACGGCGAGGATCCAGATGGTGACCAGGGCGAGCGCGAAGTGCGTGATCGACCCGGCGGCCATCACGATCGTCCGCTTCCAGACCGGGTAGCGCCACATCACGCGCGACTCGTCGCCCGGCTCGACGTCGTCGTCCTGCGGCGTCATCCCGACGATCTTGCAGAAGCCGCCGAGGGGGATGCCCTTGAGGCCGTACTCCGTCTCACCCCGCTGGAACGACCAGATGGTGGGGCCGAAACCGACGAAGTACTTCGTGACCTTCATCCCGAACGCCTTGGCGGTCAGCAGGTGACCCGCCTCGTGCAGGCTCACCGAGATGAGAATGGCCAGGGCGAAGAGGACCACCCCGAGCAGGTACGACATCAAGCTCCTTCCACCGAACCCGCGATGATCTCCTGCGCGTGCGCGCGTGCCCACGACTCGGCCGCGAGCACGTCCTCGACGGTACCTGGTTCGTCGAAGTCCGGAGCCTCCTCCAACACGCGTTCGAGGGTGTCGACAATGCCGAGGAACGGCAGTCGGCCCGCCACGAACGCGGCCACACACTCCTCGTTCGCCGCGTTGTAGATCGCCGGCCGGCAGCGCCCGGTCTCCCCGGCGGCCTTGGCCAGGGCGACGGCCGGGAACGCCTCGTCGTCGAGCGGCGCGAACTCCCAGGTGTGCGAGGCCGTCCAGTCGACGGCGGTGGCCGCCTCGGGCACCCGGTCGGGCCAGCCGATGCCGAGCGCGATCGGCAGCCGCATGTCCGGTGGGCTGGCCTGGGCGATCGTCGACCCGTCGACGAACTCGACCATCGAGTGGATCACCGACTGCGGGTGCACCATCACTGTGATGTCGGCGTAGGGCACGTCGAACAGCTCGTGCGCCTCGATCACCTCAAGCGCCTTGTTGACCATGGTGGCTGAGTTGATCGTGACGACCGGTCCCATGTTCCAGGTCGGGTGCGCGAGCGCCTGCTCGGGTGTGACCTGCGTCAACTCGTCGCGCCGCCGACCCCGGAAAGGGCCACCGCTGGCCGTGACGATCAGCCGCCGCACCTCGGCGCGCGAACCGGAGCGCAGACACTGGGCCAGCGCCGAGTGCTCCGAGTCGACCGGGACGATCTGCCCCGGCCGCGTCACAGCGGCCTTGACCAACGGGCCGCCGGCAACGAGCGACTCCTTGTTGGCCAACGCGAGGGTACGACCACCACGCAGCGCGGCCAGCGTAGGAGCGAGGCCCAGCGAGCCGACCACCCCGTTGAGCACGATGTCGCACGGCCACTGGGCCAGCTCGGTCATGGCGTCCGGCCCGGCCACGATCTTGGGAAGCTTGAAGTCACCGGTGGCCCATCCGCGCCGGCTCGCCTCGGCGTAGAACGCGAGTTGCAGATCCTGCGCGGCGGAGGCCTTGGCCACACCGACCGCCTCGACGCCCAGTTCGAGGGCCTGCGCGGCGAGCAGCTCGACGTTGCCGCCGCCAGCGCCCACGGCGACCACCCGGAACCGGTCCGGGTTGCGCCGGACGATGTCGATGGCCTGGGTGCCGATCGAGCCGGTGGACCCGAGCAGAACGAGGTCGCGGGGGGAAGTCACCCGGCCATTCTTCCCCACCCTCGCTGCACACCCGCCGGGAGCCTCAGCCCTCCCCCTCCGCCGACGCTTCGGGCAGTGCCTCCTCGCCCAGCAGGTCGGCCGGATCGATGGAGAACTCGAACGGCTCCCGCATGACGAAGCGCGTCCCGGCCGCAGCGGCAGCCACGGGCCGGTACTCCCCCTCGGTCAGCTCGTACAACGCGATGGTCGGCACCCGATTGCGCAGGTCAACCCGGAGGAAGAAGGGCACGCGTGCGGCGGCGTACTCACGCGGGCGGTCGATGATGTCCTTGCGTCGGTTTCCGGGGGAGACGATCTCCCCGAGAAGCACGGCGTGCCCGATGTCCATCGTCGTGCGACCGCCGCCGGGCGCATCGAGAATGACGATGTCCGGGATGAAGAGATCCTGGCCCGAGACGATGTTCGTCTCAAGATAAAGCCACAGCTTCGCCTGACGGGCCGCCTGCTTGAGGAGATAAGCGAGGCCCAACTCCGCGTCCTGATGGTCGTACCCGGCATGTGGTGTCACGATCACGCTTCCGCTCAGGACCTCAACCTTGGGGCCGTTGGTCTCCGGCAACAGGTCGAGGGCGAGCTGCGCAGTCCAGGGTTCGTCGTGCCACCGCAGCACGTCGAACGACGGCTCGGTGTGCTGCGGCGCCGGCTCCGGCGCGAACGCTGCCTGGGTCATCCGGGCTCACCCCCTCAGCGGACCATCCTGCTCAGCTCAGCCTAGTCGCGCCGCCCCGCCCGGTGCGGCAGCGCACACGCGGTGCGACAGATTGGGATATCGGCCTGGCCCCCGCGTTCGGGCGGCGTTCAGACCGGGGCGACGCAGAACACGACGTCGAGATAGTCGGAGCGTTTTGTCCAGTTCGAGTAGTGGTATTCGGCGAAGCCGGGCGCCTGGGCCTCGCACACCGCATCGGCCTGCGCCTCGCCGACTACGGGCTGTTCGACGCGAGCCAGCACCCGCCACGTCCCGGGACCACACGTGGCGATCTCGTACACCACTGTGGCCGCGCCACCGACGTTGCGCACACACTGGCCGGCCTGCACGAACTGCTCGTCGCCGTTCGCCTTGGCGGTGGGCGTGGCCACTGTCGGGCTCGCTCCCGCGCTGGTCTCCGCCGCTGGTGTGGCGCGGGAACCGGCCCATTCGATCACCTGGAACACCACGCCCACGATGCCGGCGATCGCGGCAGCGGCACCCAACCAGCGCAGCAGGGCCCGCAGCGGCCGGCTTGTGGTGGAACCGGTTTCGTCGTCCATGCTCGCCTCCGACCCTGCTGCTGGGCAGCCATCCGCGAATCGCGGTGCCGATCCACCTTCCACATTGACAGGTCGCCGCGAGACACGTCACGTACCCAAAGTCATCGTCAAGGGGCAGCACGACGTCCGCTGCCCACCCGGTAGCAACAGGTCAACGGCCATCCTCGGCGGTCATGACCGGTTCGGCCCGTCGGCGGCGGCGTCGGATGTCCGACTAACGCCACTACCCGGCAATGATCGACTCGGGTTCACGGACGTCGGGGTGTCCGCAGCGTGCGGACACCCCAACGTCACTGAGATCGTGGTGATCAGGCGCGATTGTCGACCGGGGGCCGCCGCAGCGGCCCCCGGTCGCTGTCAGCCGCCGTTGATGACGAACTGCGAGCCCGGCTGGATGACGATGTTGCCGTCGGCCGAGTTGGTGATCGTCACGTTGGTCAGGTTGGCGTTGCCGCGCGCGCCGCTCATCGCGAGGATGCCGGCACCGTTGACGGACTTGTCGATCCGCACGTTGGTGATCGCGAGGTTCGGTATGTTGCCGCCACCGTTCTTGAACTGGATGCCGTCGTACGTGGAGTCGATGATGTCGGTGTCCCGGATCGTGACCCCGACGATGTCCCTGGTGGCCGGGAAGATCGTGATGGCACCGAACTCCTGGTCCTCGTTCCAGAAGGCGCCACCGGTGCGGTAGAGCCCGTTGTTGGCGATCAGCGTCGTGCCGGAGAACGGCAGCGGGTCGTGGTCGGTCGCCAGCATGATGCCCGGGTAGTTGGCGGTGTCGTAGATCAGGTTGTTCTCGATCGAGTTGTCGTAGCCGCCGTAGATGGCGATGCCGTTGGCCCGCCAGGGAAGCTGGATGGTGTTGTTGACGAAGTGGTTGTCGTGCGCGATGTCGACGTTGCGGTCCTTGACGTACGGGTTGGCCCAGACGGCGAGCGCGTCGTCACCGGTGGTGCGGAAGGAGGAGTTGAACACCCGCGAGTTACGCGTGCCGTTGCTGAAGTTGATGCCGTCGGCGTACGTGTTGCGGATCCGCATGCCGGTGAACTCCAGCCCGTCGGCCGGCCCCCACAGGTCGGGGATGTTGTCGTAGTCGCGGCCCACCCAGGCACCCACGTTGGCGTGCTCGATCCAGACGTTGCTGATCTTCGTGCCGGCGCCGAAGCGACCGTTCAGACCGACGCCGCCCTCGGCGTTGCCGTCACCGCCGCGGATCCGACCCGAGCCGAAGATGGCGATGTCGGAGATCTGGGTGTTCTTGTCGATGTCGAAGCCGAAGTTGCCCTCGTGCGGGTGGTTGATGCCACCCACCACGTTCTGCGGCTCGGTCAGCGTGTAGAGCTGTGAGTGCCACATTCCGGCGCCCCGGATCGTGACGTTGCTGATGCCGACCTGGTTGTGCATGCCCCGGTTCAGCGGGTCGTCGGTCAGGATCTTCTGCTCCTGCCGCCACTGCCCGGCGGGGATCCAGACGCAGCTGATGACGCCGTTCTGGTCGTCGGTCACCGCGCGCTGGATGGCGGCGGTGTCGTCGAGCCCGTCGTTCGGGACCGCACCGTACGAGGTGATCGAGGTGCAACCGGCCGGCTGGCTCGCCGCCGGCGCCACCTGCTCCAGATCGATCATGTCGATGACGTAGAAGGAGGCGGTGTCACCCGAGTCGCGCTGCAACTTGAACCGGGTGCCGGCCGGGTACGACTGCGCCAACAGCGCGTTCGACTCGTCGAAGAGCCGCCGGGCGTCGGCCTGCGGGGTGTTGGTCAGCGCCTCCGGCCCGTCGGTGTTGCCGTAGAGCCAGCTGTGCTTCGACGACAACGTCAACTTCCGGGAGAAGACGTCGTTGACGTAGAGGCTGATGGTCGCCTCGATGCCGCCGCCACCGGGCGCGTCCGGGATGGAGTTGCGCACCACTATGGAGTTGGCCTGGTTGGCCGAGGTGAACTCGACGAACTGGCCGGTGCCGGTGAGTCGCACCGACTTGCGACCCGAGGACTCGCTGGCGAAGTTGGTGTGCCCGAAGGTCCGCAGCGGGTCGGCCTCCAGCAGCGTGCCCTGGTAACGGCCGGCCTCCGCCTCGTAGGAGACGTACGGGACGGCGGCCCCACGACCGACAACTATCGACTGGCTGAACGCGTTGTTCGTCTCGTTGGTCTCGGCGACCACGTTCGTGGCGTCGGCGGTGGCGGTGATGGTGGCGCCGCCGCTGGTGGCTGTCCAGCTACCGCTGACGGCCACTGTGACAGTCGCGCCGGCGGCGATCGAGGCGGTGTTGGTGTTGAGCGTGGTGCTGCCCGCCACCAGCCGGGTGACGGTGGTCGCGCCGGTCGCTGAGGTGCCCCGGTTGCGAACAGCCACGGTGAAGGTGACGGACGCCCCGACGGCCGGGTTCGGCGGGTTCGAGGCGATGCTGAGCACCTGGAGGTCGGGGCCGGGGGCCTGCGCCACCACCAGCGGTGATGCGGCGGTGCGGCTGTTGTTGCCGTTGTTCTGCTCGACGATCGTGTTCGCCGGGTCGACCACCGCCGAGACGGCGTAGCTGCCCATCGGCCGCGTACCGGCGTTGAGCGACACTGTGGTCGAGGCGCCCGCGGCGAGCGTGCCCACCGAGGCGCTGCCGACGACAGCACCGGCCAGGCTGAAGTTCACAGTGGTCGCACCGGCGGTGGCGGACCCGATATTCTGCACCACTGCCGAGAGGGTGACCGGAGAGACCTCGCTGGGCGACGTGGGCGACCAGGTCACCGAGTTGACGACCAGGTCCGGGTTGGGTGCCGGGGTGCCACACACCTCGAGCTCGGCCACCTGGCCGGACGGGGCGCCGGTGTTGCCGGTGAACCGCAACTGCACGTCAGCGGTGGTCGCGCTGACCGGGATGGTCACCAGGTTGGTGCCCTGGGTGAACTGGTAGGCAGCCGCCGACACCAGACTGGTGTACGAGGACGACGCCTGGTCGCGACCGAGAACCTGGATGGTCTGGGTACGGGTGCCCCAGGCCGGGTCCGGGTTGAGCTTCACTGTGACACCGGAGATGGAGTGGTTCGCACCCAGCGCCACTGTCAGGTTCTGCGGGTAGCTCGCCGCACCCTCCCAGTAGGTGGTGAGCTGCCCGTCGTTCGCCTTGTCCGGGGTGAAGCTGAAGGTGGAGCCGCTCGCCGTCATGCTCTTGCCCTGCGCCACGTTGGTGCAGGCCGGCGGGTTGCTGCCGGTGCGGGTGACGGTGTTGCTGTTGCCGGAGAGGTTGCCGGCGCCGTCGCGAGCACGGACGTGGTACGACACTGTCGCCGTCGCCGGTTGGGTGTCCTGGTAGGTGAGGACGGTGCCCAACGTGGCGATCAGGCTGCCGCCCCGGTAGACGTTGTAGCCGGCGAGCCCGCTGCCACCGGAGTCGGTGGAGGCCCCCCAGTTGAGCGTGATCGTGCTGCCCGACGTGCTGTGCGACAGCGCCCCCGGGACGCTCGGCGCTGTGGTGTCACCACTGCCGGTACGGGTCACCGTGTTGCTGTTGCCGGAGATGTTGCCGGCGGCGTCGCGGGCCCGCACGTGGTACGACACGGTCGCCGTGGCCGGCTGGGTGTCGTTGAAGGTGGTCACGGTGCCGACGGACTGGAGGAACGCGCCGTTGCGGTAGACGTCGTAGCCGGCGATGCCGCTGCCGCCCGCGTTGTCTGTCGACGCGACCCAGTTGAGGCTGATGGTGGTGCCCGACTGGGTGTACGAGAGGTTGCCGGGAACGCTCGGCGCTGTGGTGTCGGGGGTGGTGCCGCCGCTGCCGTACACCTCCAGTTCGGAGAGCTGCCCGGCCGGCCAGCCGCTGTTGGCGGTGATGGTGATCCGGACGTAGCGGGTGGAGGTCGAGCTGAAGTTGATGGTTGCGGTGCTGCCGCTGGCGGGGTTGAAGGTGTACGTCTGCGACCCGACCAGGTCGGTGAAGGACGAACCGTTGGTGCTGCCCCGCACGCTCAGCGTCTGCGTCCGGGTGCCCCAACCGGAGGTCGGCAGCTTCAGCACTACCTGGTTGACGCTCTGCGACGAGCCGAGGTCGACCTGCACCCACTGCGGGAAGGCGTTGTTGACGCTCTCCCAGTAGCTGCCCACGTTGCCGTCGACGACCTTCGACGAGTCGTAGACGTCGGCGTGGCCGCTCTCCTGGGTGGGACGGCCCTGGGCGAGGTTGGTGGCCGCCGGGGCGAAGCCGGTGCTCGACGCGGCAGCCGGGCCGGCCGGGCGGGCGGCGGCGGCCGGGTTCGCGAGGGCTGTCGCCCCGGCCGTCGCGATCAGCGCGGCGGCGGCCGTGGCCGCCACCATCCTGAACAGATTCGTTCGTCTCATCACTGTCCTTGTCGTCGGGGGACGGTTGCCGCGGTGGCTGGACCACGGGGTGGGGGTGCGGCGGTGCAGCGCCGGCCGACGCGAGAGGGCCGGTGTCGAGAGAGACGGGATGGCACGGGCGGCGCGGGGGCGCCGCTCGTCCTGGAAACACCAGACGGGTACGACCATCAACGGGCCTCCCCAGGAGGCCCGTTGAATCTTCCGAGAGCATGCACAGAACCGTGCATACCTTTGTCAAAATCTTGCGTTACTTTGGCCCAAAGGTTACTGACGTGCTACGAGAGCGTCAACACTTCGACCACCGTGACTATTGACGGACTTGTCTGCCCTGACGGCCGCAGCCCGCGCCGATGTGCCCACGAAATCGGGGAAGGCGCCGCCTCCCGACTACTGGAGGCCACACCTTCCCCGAAGTTGCGCGGATCTTGCGTCAGATCGTGCCGGAACGATCAGGCATCTGGTGCCGTCAACACGAAGGTCTCCAGCGACTCCCCGCCGTACCAGTCGGTGCGCTGACCGACATGGGTCATGCCCAGCCTCCGAGCGACAGCCATCGACGGCTCGTTGCTCGGCGACACGACCGCATAGATCTCCCGGGTACCAGCGGCGAACTCCCGGGCCACCGCCGCGCGGGCCGCCTCGGTGGCGTAGCCGTGACCCCACGCGTCCGGGTGCAGGTGCCAGCCCACCTCGATGTCGTCGGTCCGGCGCGACTCGTCGCGCCCCGGAAGCGGCTTGAGCAACAGGGTGCCCACCACCTGACCCGTCTCGCGTACCTCGATCGCCCAGGTGCCGTACCGGCCTCCGTCGGCGGCGTGCCGCTCCTGCCAGACCCGCAGCCGCTCGACGGCCTGGGCCGGGGTGGTCATCGGCAGACCCGACGCCACGCCCAGGTATCGGCTCACCTCGGGACGCGAGTAGATGTCGTAGATCCGCGCCAGATCGGCCGGATCGTCGGTCCAATCACGCAGGATCAGGCGTTCGGTGGTGAGAACAGTCATGACCGGCGATCTTAAGGAGTGACGGCCGCGACGACAGGGAAGGAGGACCCGATGGGCAACGGATGGCAGCGCGCGAAACGGATCACGAGTGCCGCGTTCCGTCCGGTGCGCGGACGGGACCTGTCGCTGCACGCCGCCGCGATCACCTTCTACGGGGCGATCGCCGTGGTGCCGGTCGCCCTGCTGGCGATCTGGCTCACCGCACTGGTGGCCGGGGCCGACCGGGTACGCCGGCTCACCTCGTACGCCGTGGAGGCCCTGCCCACAGCGATCGGCGCGCCCCGGGCGGTGGAGGCGCTCGTCGACGCCGGGGTGGGGCTGACCCCGCTGCTGGCGCTGGCCTCCCTGCTGCCCGCCTCGCTGTACGGCGAGGGCCTGCGCCGGGCGTTCGTCTCGGTGGCCGCGCCCCGCTCCGACGAGCACCTGGTCGGCTGGCGGGGCCGACTCCTGCTGCTGCCACTGCTCGCGCCGGCCCCCGCGCTGCTGCTGTCGATCCTGCTGGCGCTCCCGCTCACCACTCGTCTCGTACGCCAGGGCGGTTGGCTCGGTGTGCTCGGCGTGGTGCTGTCGTTCCTGGCGGTCTGGCTGGTGCTCACGCCGGTGCTGGTGTGGGTGTTCCGGGTCGTCGGGCCGGCCTCACCGGACTGGCTCTCCACCCTCGGGGTCGGGTCGTTCACCGCAGCGAACCTCTCCGGTTTCCTGCACGGCTTCGTGCTCTTCGCCTCGCTCCCGCTGGACCTGGGCGTGCCCTTCGGCGGCTTCGACGACATCGGCGCCGGCGTGGCCGTCCTCCTCTGGCTCTACCTGTTCCACGTGATCGTCCTGGCCGGCTACTCCGCCACCCTGGCCCTCTCCAACTGGCGCACCACCCGCACCCGCACCCCCACCCCCGAGCCCAGTTGATCATGAAGTTGTTGCCACTCTCGTCGGCGTGTCCTGGCAACAACTTCATGATCACCGCGGGCCGTGGGGTGGGGTGGGGGTCGGCGGGGGTGGGGTTAGGGGGTGTTCAGGGCTTCGGTGGGGGTTAGGCGGGCGGCTCGGATTGACGGGTAGACGCCGGCGATCACACCGACGAGCAGGGCGCCGGCTATTCCGCCTACCACCGCGGTCAGTGGGATGGTGGGCGGCCAGCCCTGGTAGCTGGCGTAGCCGACAGTGGCGAGCACCCCTAGTGCGGCCCCGGCAGCGCCACCGAGCACGCTGAGCAGCACCGACTCGGTGAGGAACTGGACCCTGATCTGGCCGCGGTTCGC
The DNA here is from genome assembly GCF_040649965.1 of Micromonospora sp. NPDC048843. Classification (NCBI taxonomy): domain Bacteria; kingdom Bacillati; phylum Actinomycetota; class Actinomycetes; order Micromonosporales; family Micromonosporaceae; genus Micromonospora; species Micromonospora sp. NPDC048843. The sequence continues at coordinate 6,169 of NZ_JBEZGJ010000132.1, read as the reverse complement.
GCCGAGCGCCCGGCGCAGGCCAATCTCCCGACGGCGTTCCAGCACCGAGATGACCATCGTGTTGGCGACGCCGATCCCGCCGACCAGCAGGGCGACAGCCGCCAAGCCGAGGAACAGCGCGGAGAAGCTGTCCTCGGTGGCCCGTTTCGCGGCGAGCGCGTCGGAGGGGCGGCTGACCTGGACCAGCCCGGGCAACTGCGGGTTGAGGGTGGCCGGCAGTACGGCACGGACGTCCTCCAACGCGTCCTCCCTGGCCCGCAGGTAGACGACAGTGGGGTGACCGTCGAAGCCGAGCATGGCCTTGGCGGCGTCCCACCCGACCAGCACCGAGCGGTCGAGATCCGGGGAGAGCGGCAACGGGTCCAGGATGCCGATCACCGTGAACCAGCGCTCGCCGATGAACACCTGGGGTGGTTGCCGGGGGTCCACAGTGGCGAAGCCGAGCCGACTCGCCGCGACGTAGCCGAGGACGGCTGTCGGCAGTCCGGCCGAGCCGGCGTCGAGGGCCCGCCCGCTGCGGATCCTGCCGTTGACAGTCCCCAACAGGTCCGGCCGGGACGCGAGCACTGTGAGCCCGGACGTGTCGTACCGGTCCAGCAGGTCGTTGCGGCGTACTGCGGTGTGGGTGTTCGCGACAGCGCTCGCCGTGTGGACCGGCCCGACCCGCGACGCCATGGCCGCGGCGTCCTCGGGCAGGAGGACGGGCGGGTTCTGATCCGGCACGGGCTCGGCCCGCAGCAGGTTGGTGCCGAGGGCGGAAAGCTGGTCCATCAGGTCGCGCTGGCTGGACGCGGGGATGCCCACCACGACGACCAACGTGGCGATGCCGATGGAGATGCCCAGGGCGGAGAGGACGGCCCGCATCCGGCGGGTGGTCAGGCCGAGCAGACCGAGCCGGAGTACGTCGGTCGGGGCGAGCCGTGTCGCGCTCATGCCCCGCCCCCGGTGACGGTGTCGGCGACGATCCGGCCATCGCGGATCTCCACCTGTCGAGGCGTACGGGCGGCGAGATCGCGGTCGTGGGTGATCACGGCGATGGTGGTGCCCTCCGCGTTGAGGTCTGTGAGCAGGGCGAGAACCGCCTCCCCGTTGACAGTGTCGAGAGCGCCGGTCGGCTCGTCGGCCAGCACCAGCGCGGGCTCGTTGACGAGCGCCCGAGCTATCGCCACCCGCTGCCGCTCCCCGCCGGAGAGCTGCTGCGGCAGGTGGTCGACACGGTGCGCCAGGCCGACCCGGGCCAGCGCCTCGATAGCGGTGCGGCGACGGCGACGGCGGGGCACCCCGGCGTACAGCAGGCCGGTGGCGACGTTCTCGGCGGCATCCAGCCCGTCGGTGAGGTGGAACTGCTGGAAGACGAAACCGAGCCAGCGGCCCCGCAGCGCGGAGAGCCGACGGTCGGACAGCGCGGTGACCTCCTGCCCGGCGACGCGTACCCGGCCGCTGGTCGGCAGGTCGAGGGTGCCCATGATGTTCAGCAGCGTGGACTTGCCGGACCCGGACGGCCCGACGATGGCGAGCATCTCGCCAGCGCGCACTGTCAGTGAGACGTCGTCCAGTGCTGTCACCCCGCCGGGGTACGTCCTACTGACCCCCTCGACGTTCAGCACCGGTTCGGCGATCACGATGCCGTCACCACATCGAGGCCCACGGTCACACCGGTGCCGCGGACCTCGACAAGGCCCCGGGCGAACATCCCGGTCTCCACTGCCACCAGCCCACCGTCGGGCAGTTGCAGCGCATGCCCGCCCTCGCGGAGCGCCACCAGCGCGCCGACCGGCACCGCGAGCACGCCCTTGTGGACGGCGGTGGTGAAGCGGACCTGCACAGTGGCCGCGTCCAGCTTGGCCACGTCCGCCGCCCGGCTCGGTGCGACGAGGACGTCCACCGTCGGCGGGCTGCCCTGCCCGGTGCCGCCGTCCGACCCACCGCCGCGCACCGTCTGCGAGATCGAGGCGACAGTCGCCGGGATCTCGGAGCTGTCCGGCAGGGCGACGACCACGGCGGCGCCCACAGTGATGGCGCCGACCTCGGTGGCCCCTACCGGCACGGTGATCAGCTTGACCTTCTCGGTGATGGCCAGCAGCTCACCGGCGACCGGGTCACCGGGCAGCGCCTTCACCGCGCTCACCCGGGCCGGTCCGGTCAGCACGGCGACCTGCCCGACCCCGATCGTGCCGGTGGAGTCCAGGCCGACCGCCTGCTGCCACTTCTTGATCGCACCGACGAGGCTTGCGGTGAGCACTGCCTGACCCGTGCCGATCCTCGTGCCGTCGGTGCCCCGGGACGGTTGCGAACCGGTGTGGTAGCCCAGCGCCTTCAGGTTGTCCGACACGATCCGTACGTCGCTGCCCACCAGACCTGGCTTGTCGAGCGTGCGGAAGAGCGGCGTCCCGCCGAACAGCACCGGCACCGGTCGGTCGTTCACCCAGTAGAGCGGCTTGCCCCGGGCCACCGTGTCGCCCACCTTCGGCAGCCGGGTGACGATGCCCTCCCCGGCACCCTTCACCACCCGCTCCGGGCCGAAGCCGAGCGTGCCGTTGAGCGAGCGGCTGTCCGACAGGTCGGCCCGGGTGACAGTCGTCGTCGTCACCGGCGGTGGGGCGCTCGCGGCGTCACCGCCGGGGTGACGCCGCAGAGCCAGCACGCCGACGCCGGCACCGACGGCGACCACCAGGGTCACCACCGCCACCACGATCGCCTTCCGACGGGTCGTCCGCCGACCAGGATCGTCGGTCGGGTTACTTCTTGGCACCGAAGATCTCCATCGTGCATTCCCTCTCGGCAGTGGCGAGGGCGGGACCCTCAAGGCCGCCTGCCGGGTCGGCGACCCCGTCGTCGTAGGTCCAGCCGGAGCCGTCCGGCAGCGAGTGGATCTTCATGCCGCGTCCACGGAGGCACTGGACGTAGTCGTTCCACTGGCTCACGTAGTTCGGGTTCTTCTCCGGGTCCAGCTCCGGCGGCTGGAGCGGCAGCTTGTTCGCGCACGCCACGTACGCCGCCTTAGGCTCCCCGCTCTGGTCGAGGGACAGGCCCGTACCGTCCCCCACCGGGCCGGGTTGTGACCGGCCGTCGTTCAGCTTCACGCCGTTGTCATGCAGGCAGATGTTGTACGCCCCCCAGAGCCGCTCCTCCTCCTGGTCGGTCATGTCCAAGCGGAGCTGCGGCCGACCGTTGGCGGCACCACCGGCGGGGGTGGCGCTCGCCGGGGCAGACGGGGTGACGAGTGACGCGACGTCACCGCTGGCGGCGCCCTTGTCGGCGCTGGACGCACCACCGCCGCACCCGGTGAGGGCGACGGCGAGCAGTGTGACCGCGGCGAGCCCGGCGGCGACCCGATGAGTTGAGTTGGTCATGGCGTGCAGCCTCACGCCCGGGTGTCAGAGACCTGTAAGGAACCGGTCGTCATCCGATAGCCGCAGCTCAGCGACCGTGCTGGAACCGGTCGGGGCCACGTACAGTCGCTGCCGTGTGTGCGTACGTGCTGGTGGCCGAGGACGACCAGAAGCAGGCGGAGTTGGCGCGCCGGTATCTGGAACGCGAGGGGCACGAGGTGGTCGTGGTGGCCGACGGGCGGGCCGCCCTGGAGCAGATCCGTCAGCGGCCCCCGGCGCTGCTGGTCCTCGACGTGATGATGCCGAAGGTCGACGGTCTGGACGTCTGTCGCATCCTGCGCCGGGAGTCCGACCTGCCGGTGCTCATGCTGACCGCCCGCTCGACCGAGGACGACCTGCTGCTCGGCCTCGACCTGGGCGCCGACGACTACATGACGAAGCCGTACAGCCCGCGCGAACTGGTCGCGCGGGCCCGCAGCCTGCTGCGCCGGGGCCAACGGACGCAGGCGGACCCGGTGCTGCGGGTCGGCGCGGTGCACGTCGACCCGGTGCGCCACGAGGTACGCAGCGACGGACACCTCGTCGACTGCACACCTGGTGAGTTCCAACTGCTCCAGGCGATGGCCGCCCAGCCCGCCCGGGCGTTCACCCGGGATCAGCTCCTGGGCTACCTGCACGGGTTCGACAGGTACATCACCAACCGGACCGTCGACGTGCACGTGATGAACCTCCGCCGGAAGATCGAGCCGAACCCGCGCAAGCCGGCCCGGTTGGTGACCGTGTACGGCATCGGATACAAGTTGGTCGAAGAGTCACCCCGTGTCGGGTGAGGTCCCGCTGCGCCGCAGCCTGCTGCTCCGATTGCTGGCGCTGGCCGTCCTCATCGCCATCGGGTCGATCGCGGCGACCGCGTGGCTGGCTGTCCGCACCACCACCGGGGCGATCCGGCAGGAGCAGGGGCAGGCGCTCGCCGACGACGCGCGCATCTACGACACAGTGCTCGCGTACGCGGCGACCCACCCCAACTGGGACGGGGTCGACGCGGCAGTTCGGCCGCTCGCCCAGGACGTCGGCCGACGGATCACCCTGACCACCGACACCGGTACGCCGATCGCGGACTCGGCCCCCGGCGCGGGCCCGTTGCCGACGACGTCGTCCGCGACAGTCGACGCGCTCGCCGTCGACACCGCCCTGATGCCCGGCACCACACAGCCGGGCAGCGGCGACGGCGGCACCAGCCGCATCGACCCGCGCACCACCGGGCCGTACCTGCTCCCGCCCGAGGAGCGCGCCGCGCTACGCGACAAGGCGGCCGAGGCGGTCCAGTGTCTGCGGCTGCGGGCGCAGATCGACGCCGCCGTCGTGGACGGCCCCACCGGCCGCCCTCGGATCGACACCCCGGGCACCGACCTCGCCGACAATGCCGTCTGCGGCCAGTTGAGAGAGGACCTCGCGATCCGTACGCCCACCGAGGGCAAGGCACTCGCCCAGCTCAACGCCCTGGTGAACACCTGCCTGGCGCGGCGGCGCCTGCCCGCCGTACAGGTGGACCTGAACTGGACCTGGACGAGGCAGCCGGCGGCCAGCGCACCCGACTCCCGCAGCGCGGCCGGCGTCGACCAGGAGCACAACCGGGCGGTCAGCGCCTGCGTCGGCACCAGTCGACGCGAACAACTCCTCCCGTACGTCGCTCCGGCCGCGACCCTCTTCGTCACCGACCCGGGCGGTCGCCAGTCGACCACCTTCGACCTCTCCCCCGCCAACCAGACCCGCATCGTCGCTGTCGCCGGTCTCGTCCTGCTGGTGACGATCGGCTTCACGGTCCTCGCCGGCATCCGGCTGACCCGTCCGCTACACGCGCTGACCGGGGCCGCCCAGCGGATGCGCGACGGCGACGGCGCCGCCCGGGTCCGGGTGACCGGCCGCGACGAGATCGCCCGACTGGCCGAGGCCTTCAACGACATGGCCGAACGCCGGGAACGGCTGGAACAGCTACGCCGGGCCATGGTCAGCGACATCGCCCACGAGATGCGTACGCCGGTGAGCAACATCCGGGGCTGGCTCGAAGCGGTCGAGGACGGCGTCGCGGCCCCCGACCGCCGGCTGCTCTCCTCACTACTGGAGGAGGCGACACTGCTCCAGCACGTGATCACCGACCTGCAGGACCTGGCCGAGGCCGACGCGGGCGCGCTGCGGCTGCACCGTGAAGAGGTCTACCTCACCGACCTGCTCGCCCAGGTCGCGGAGGCGCACCGGGCCCAGGCCGACCGGGTCGGGGTCACCATCACGGTACGCACCGAGGCCGACCCGCAGGTGGACGCCGACCCGGTGCGACTCCGCCAGGCCGTCGGCAACCTGGTCGCCAACGCGGTACGGCACACCCCGTCGGGCGGGCGCGTGACGATCAGCGCCAGCGCGACCCACACCGGGGTCGTCGTCGCGGTGACCGACACCGGAAGCGGTATCAGCGCCGAGGACCTGCCCCGGGTCTTCGACCGCTTCTGGCGGGCCGAGAAGTCCCGGAGCCGACAGACCGGCGGCAGCGGCCTGGGTCTCGCCATCGTGCGCAAGCTCACCGAGGCCCACGGCGGCACTGTCAGCGCCACCAGCACCCCCACTCAAGGCTCCACCTTCACCCTCCACCTACCCCCCTCCCCAACCCCAACCTGCACCGCTGCCCCCACCCCCACCCCACCTTGGTGATCAAGAGGTTTGCGTCATTCGACGGCCTGCTGGTGACGCATGCTACTACGAGTTCTTCTCGGCCAATCCCTTCCTGGTAATCGGTGAAGACGAAACGCAGGTGCGGGCCCAATTGCACATGGCCGGATTTGACG
>NZ_JBEZGJ010000131.1:1489-21315 GCF_040649965.1 Micromonospora sp. NPDC048843 | reverse complement strand
CCAACGGCGGGCCGGCCTACGACGGCCCCCGACACTTCGACTACAAGCCGTCCCGCACCGAGGACATGGAGGGGGTGTGGGCCTCCGCGGCGGCCGGTCCGCCGGTCCGACGGTGTCGTGCTGGCCGGTCAGCCGCCGGCCATCCCGGCACCCACCTCGTCGATCGCGTCGTCGACCTGGCGGGCGAGGTCCACGTCGAGCGCGGTGACCCCGTTGGCCTGGCTGGTCCGCACCGTCAACACGGCGGCGGTGTCGCCCGGACGCCCGATGCTCGGACCGCGACCATTGTCCTGGCGCAGCCGGTCGAGCCGGGCGAGCACTCGGTCCAGGTTGTCGGGCGGCAGTGCGACCACCCGGTAGAGGCCCTGGCTGTCGCCCGCCCAGTAGGGCAGATCGTCCAGCGCCGCGCTGATCTCGTCGGCGTTCAGGGTGGGTGTGGTGGTGGAGGCGCCCACCAGGCCGCCGCCGGCCTCCGGCGGGTTCAGCAGGTCGCGCAACCCGTCGGGTACGTGCAACGACTCGACCAGGTCGCCGTCCTGCTCGGCGAGCGCGGCAATCGTCGCCTCGGCCTGGTACCGGGCCTGCTCCGGGGTGTTGCCGCTGATCCGGCCCACCTCGGCCAGGAAGCCGGGCAGGTCCTGGTGCCGTTCGATTCCGTCGACCGGCAGCACGTCGTGCAGCGACGCCGGCACCGCGGCGAGCAGCCGCTGCCGCTCGGCGGCCTCCAGGGCGAACGCGAGGACCAACACGGTCGCCTCGGTGCCCACCTTGGCGGTCTTGAAGTCGACCCCGGCGCGACGACGGACCTCGTCGACCAGGTCGTGGTAGCCCATGCTGTTGACACCGGCCGCACCGCTCGGCGGGGACGGCTGCGGTCGCGGGTTGTCGGCGCTACCGACCTGCGGCGGTGCCGGCCCCCCGCGCGTGGTGTCCGACTTGTGCGCTCCAGCCGCCGGTGGGCCGGCCCGCTTACCCGCATCGAGGCTCGTGAGCTGCTTGGACGCGCTCAGACTGGCGCCGATCTCGCTGGGCTGGCGATTCTGTTCCCGGGCCTGCCGGGCCAGTGCCCGGCGCCTCTGGTTGTCGCCCTCCATCTGCTTGCGCATGCTGGCATCCCTTCCGCTGGGGATCGTGGCTGCGCCAGTCGCCTTCCCGCCGTCCCGGAGAAGGAAACGGAGGCCGACGGCCGGGTCGGACCGGCCTGCGCCACGCTTCATCCGGCGGGGGTGAGGGGTGCTCACCCACACGGCCCGCACGATCGGGTCAGGACCGGAGTTCTTCCGAGGTACGCGGAAGGAAGGTCGTCATGAAGGAAGTTGTCGAGATCGTCCCCGCTCGACCCGGCTGGTACGCCCGCTGGCAGCTCACACCCGAGGTCACCAGGTGTTACCCGGTGAGCCTGTGGGCGCTGCTGGAGGAGGCCGACGGAACGGGCCGCGAGGTGATCGGAATGGACTGCATCGGTCAGTGGCCCGGTGCGGACGACAACGAGGCGGGTGGGCAGTTCGTCCGCTACCTGTACCAGACGCCCGATTCGGGGGAGCCCGAGGACGTGGACCCGACCCCGATCGGCGAGCTGCGTGAGGACGGCCCCCGGCTCCAGCCGATGACGGCACCCTAGACATTCCTCCGGCCCCCGACCCCAGGTCCCAGGGTCGGGGGCCACCCCGTCTCGCTTCCCGGGGTGGCCTACGGGTCAGCCGATGGCGCGCACGTCGTCGTCGGCGTGCGCCTCGGCCAGCAACTCACTCAGGCCCGTGCGGTCCAGCATTCGTTGAAGCTGAGGGCTGACTCCGGTCAGTCGGATCGCCCCGGCGGCGCGGTGCACCACCAGCAACGCACTGAGCCCGGAGGAGTCGCAGAGGGTCACCCCGGTCAGGTCGACGAGAACCGGGGCGTCGTCGTCGCCGCGCAGCTCGGCCGCCGCGGCGACCAGCTCGGGCGCGCTGTCGTAGTCGAGCTCACCGGTCAGCCGGAGTCGGACGGTCCCGGCGGCAAGCCGGGTTGTCTCGATGGTCAACAGCTGGTCGGGCATCCCACCATTTTCCTTGTCGAGCGACGAAACGCAAAGCGGGGGCGGCGGTACGCCGCCGTGTCCCTGGCCCAACGCCCGCGTTGTGGCGGTGCCGCCACCTGCCGTGAGATGCCGCTTTCCGGGTTCGGGCGTAGGCTGGCTGGAGAGTTTTGACCGTAGACGCCGGTTCCGGCACGGGTTCGGTGAACGACAAGGAGTGAGGCTCAGCTGGTGACTGCTTCCGACGTCAGGGACTGGGACCCGGGCGACGGACGGCTCTCCACGCCGAGCACGACACGACCCTCGGCGTGGTCCGCCGACGTCCGCCGCCCCGCTGCGGCCCTGCCGCCGCTGGCCCCCGACCGGGGTCAGGCCACGCCCGACTGGTTGGAGGTCGTCGAGCACTTCCGGGAGGGCCTGGTGGTCTGCGACGCCGATGGCGTCGTGCGGCACGTCAGCCCGGTGGCTGAGCGGTTGCTGCCCGAGGTGACGCCCGGCGAGCTGCTCGGCGCGGCCGGTGTGCCCGGGTTGAGCGAAGGCGTTCCCGGCAGCTTCACCCATCGCGGCCGCCGGCTCACCGCGCGCCAGGTGCCGCTCTCCGGTGACCGCTGCTGCTGGTACGTCGAGGACGTCACCGACAGCGTCAGCCGCGCCGACGCGCTTCTCGCCGAGCGGGCCCGCTCGGCGTTCCTGGCCGTGGTCGGCGACAAGCTGGGCAACCCACTGCACCCCGACCGGGCTGCCGCCGCGGTCGTCCGACTCGCCGTGCCGAGCCTGGCCGAGGTGGCGGTGCTGGTGCTCGCCCCACGGGCCGGGCGCGCCCGCTGGTGGCGGGCGTCACGCACCGACGACGAGGCGCCGACGGTGGACAGCGGCGTACTGGCCGGCGGCGAGCTGCCGACCGCCATCGCCGACGGGTTGACCGGTGCCGAGCCGCACGCGGTGGACTGGCTGGTCGAGCAGGCCGTCGACGCCGGTTGGCTGCCGGGGCTGGCCGGCACCGACAGCGCCGCCCGGGTCGTCCCGCTGCCGGGGCGCGACGCGCCGGTTGGGGTTCTGCTGGTGGCCCGCCGCGCCACCCGCTGGTACGACGAGGACGACGTGGAGCTGGTCCGCGCGTTCGCGGCCCGCGCCGGCGCCGCGTTGACCACCGCCCTGCTCTATCGCGACCAGGCCGAGGTGGCCGACACCCTCCAGGCCAGCCTGCTGCCGGTCGAGCCGGTCGAGGCCGCCGGTGTGCAGTGGGGCACCGCGTACCGACCCGCGCAGGCGGGGCTGCGCATCGGCGGCGACTTCTACGGTTCGCACCGGCTCACCGACGGTGGTTCGGTGTTCTTCCTCGGTGACGTGTCGGGCAAGGGCGTCGAAGCCGCCGTCTTCACCGGCCAACTGCGCCAGTGCCTCCAGGCGCTGCACCGGTTGGAGTCGAACCCGGCGCGGTTGCTGCGGCTGCTCAACGACGCGTTGCTGGAGACGACCCAGGCGCACGGCCAGGGCCGCTTCGCCACGATCGTGCTCGGCGTGGCCCGCCCGGAGCGCGACGGCGGCCTCACCCTCACCATGGCCGGCGGCGGGCACCTGCCACCACTGGTGCTGCGCGCCTCCGGTGAGGTGGAGACGGTGCCGCTGCGCGGCATGCTGATCGGGGTGGTGTCCGACCCCCGCGTCGGGGAGGTGACAGTGCGGCTGGCGCCGGGCGAGACCTGTCTGCTCTACAGCGACGGCGTGACCGAGGCCCGGGGCGGCCGGCGCGGCGACGAGCAGTTCGGCGCCGAGCGGCTGGTCACCGCGCTGACCGGCTGCCACCGGATGCCCGCGCCGGCCCTGGCCGAACGTGTCGAACAGATCACCTGCGACTGGCTGGCGCAGGGCGACCACGACGACATCGCCGTGCTGGCACTGCGGGCGGCAGGCCTGAGCGGGCGCAACGCGCGGCACCTGCACTCGGTGCCCGCCGGCATCGAGCAGACGGAGGGGACTGACGCGTGACCGCCGCCACGGCCATCACCAACTTTGGCGAGGCGTACTCCGGCTACCTGGAACATCTCGCCGACGCCGACGAGTACGCCGCGACCGACCTGGCGATAGGCCTGCTCGACTCGGGCGTCCCGGCGGAGCGGGTGCTGCTCGACCTGGTCGCGCCCGCCCAGGCCGAGGTGGGCGAGCGGTGGGCGCGCAACGAGTGGAGCGTCGCCCAGGAGCACGCTGCCACCCACATCAGCGAGCAGGTGGTGGCGGCTGTCTCCGCGCACGTCAAACCGCGACCGACCGGCGGCCGGGTCGTGGTCGCCTGCATGGACGGCGAGTGGCACGCGCTGCCGCCCCGGCTGGTGGCCGAGGTGCTGCGGTTACGCGGCTGGCAGGTGACCTTCCTGGGCGCCAGCGTCCCCGCGGCGCACCTCGTGTCGTACCTGCACCGCTACGACGCGCACGCGGTAGCGCTGGCGTGCGCGCTACCGATGCGCCTGCCGTACGCCCATCGGATGATCGAGGCCTGCCGCCGCTCGGACGTGCCGGTGGTGGTCGGCGGGCGTGGGTTCGGCACTGATGGCCGGTGGGCACGCCGGCTCGGGGTGGCCTGGGCGCCGGACGCGCCCTCGGCGGCCGAGTTGATCGCCGACGAGCGGGCGCTGCGCGGGGTGCCGCCGGCGCGGCTGGCCCACCTGGCCGACGACGAGTACGCCAGCCTGGTGCGCCGTCGCGGCGAGCTCATCGACAGCGCGTTGACAGAGCTGCGGGAGCGGGTGCCGGCGGCGCGGGCGTACACCGCCGCGCAGCTCGACGCGACAGTGAGCGACCTGGGCCACATAGTGGATTTCCTGGCCGCGGCGGTCTACGTCGACGACCCCTCGTTGTTCACCGAGTTCGTCGAGTGGCTGTCGGGGATTCTGGGCAGTCGTGGGGTGCCCGCCGGGGCGGTCGTCCTGCCACTGGAGCACTACGCCGCCGCGTTGCGGGACTTTCCCCGGGCGGCGCGGGCGCTGGCGCTGGGATGCGCGGCGCTGCCCGCCACCGCCCGCTGACCGACCCGCCGGTGGCATCCGGATCGATCACCGCGCTCGGCGGCGCACGAGTCAGCTCTGCGTATACTTGCCGGACTGCAAACGTCCCACCCGAGGGTGGAGCGAGGGGGAGAACGGTGACGTTCAGCGTCAACTACGTCGAGCGCGACGGTGGTGGCGCCTGCCTCCGGCTCGTGGGCGAGCTGGACCTGAGCACCGCCCCCGAGTTGACCGCCGCGATCGACCGGCTCACCGCGACGGGCGAGACCCGGGTGCTGCTCGACCTGACCGACCTGACGTTCTGCGACTCCACCGGCATGGCCGTGTTCGTCCGGGGCGACAATCAGGCGGCGGCCGATGGGGGTTGGCTCCGGCTCACCGGCGCCCAGGGGCGGGTCGAGCGGGTGCTGCGGGTGACCGGCCTCGCCGACGTGTTGCGCTACGAACCGGAGTCGGTCGACCCCGCGTCCCGCAGCGCTTCCTGATGGGCTAGATTTCCCCGCCAGCATTTCCCCGCCAACGCGGTGACCGTCAGGGTCCCGTCCCCGCCGACTCCGAGGCAGGTAGTGATGGGCGCAGACAGCCCGCAGCCGGTACGCATCCTGGTGGTCGACGACGACCCGGGTGATGTGCTGATGATCGAGGAGGCGCTGGCGGACTCCGACGTCGAGAAGATCATCGACGTGGTGAGTGACGGCGAGGAGGCGATGGAGTTTCTCCGCGCCGAGGGCCGGCACGAGCAGGCCCGCCGACCGGACGTGATCCTGCTGGATCTGAACATGCCGCGGATGGACGGTCGGCAGGTGCTCGGGGCGGTCAAGCAGGACGAGGATCTGCGGACCATCCCGATCGTCGTGCTGACCACCTCCAACGCCGACACCGACATCGTCGGCAGCTACACGTTGCAGGCCAACGCGTACGTCACCAAGCCGATCGACCTGGACGACTTCAACGACGTGGTCCGCCGCATCGACGAGTTCTTCGGCCGGGTCGTCGTGCTGCCCAAGCGCATCTGAGGCCCGCGCCACCTGCGCGCATGCTGAACAATTTTCCCGAACCTCCTCGGCGCGAGCGGTCGCGGCCGAGGATCCAGGTGGGGAAGTAACAGCAGCTGCCTGGGGGGCGACAGTATGAGATTCTCCGTCGTTGAGACCGGTTACGACCAGCGGCAGGTGGATTACTGCCTGGACGAGTTGGGGATCCGGTTGTCCCGGCTCGCGGCGCGGGCCGAGGGCGCGGCCGGGGCGACCCGGGAGTGGGACGAGATCCGCCAGGAGGCGGCCTGGCTCAGCGGGCTCCTGCAACGACTCGACCTGGGCGACGACGCCGCCGCCCGGTACGCCGGTGACGCGGTGCGGCGCGAGGCCGCCGAGATCCTGGCCCAGGCCCGCGCCGAGCTGGACGAGGCCCGCGAGGAGGCACGGCGGGTGCGGGAGCGGGCGTACGCGGAGGCCGTGCAGGCCCGACGTGACTTCGAGGCGGCGCTGGACGTTCGCCGACGGCGCGAGGTGCGGGTGGACGAGATCCTCAGCCAGGTGACTGTCGACCAGGTGCCCGCCGACACCCCCACCGCAGCCGCCGGGGTGGCGGGCAGCCGGGTCGGGGTCGGTGGCCCGGACGCGGGCGCGGAGCGACCGCCGGGCCGTCGCTGAGGACGTACGGGCAGTGGGTGCCCGGCTCAGGCGGTGAGCGCCGCCGCGACGGTGGTCGCCCGATCCTCGTGCTGGGCGTACGCGTCGGGGTAGGCGGAGATCTGCACGGCCTGGGCGGCCGAGGTGACGCTCATGTCCTGCCAGCCGGGGATCTCGTTGAGCGCCGTGTAGAAGGCCCGCGCGGCGTACGACGGGCGCATCAGCTGGGCCACGGTGCCCCAGCCGCTGCTGGGCCGCTGCTGGAACAGCCCGACCGAGTCGTGGTCGGATCCGCTGCCCTGGTTCGGATACTCCGCCGACTCCGGGAGGACGTCGCTGGCCAGGTTGTAGAGGTTGCTCTCCTGCATGGCGGTGGACAGTGCCACCACCAGGGCGCGGCGCGGCATCTTCATCTCCAGGCCGACGTCCACGATGATCTTCGCGTTGTCCATCTGTGCCTGGTCGAGGCCGGCGACCGGCCGGGGGCGGCGGGGCTTGACCGGCTTCTTGGGCGCCTTGCGGACGGCGGTGGGTGTGGGCGTGGGCTTCGCCGTCGGGCTGGGCAGGATCCGGGCGGGGGCGGCGTCGCGGTCCAGCGACCGGGAGGCGCGCTCGTCGGCGATGGCGGCGCGGTCGGCCACCGCCTCGGCGAGCGGCTCGACCGTACGGGGGGTGTCGTCGTTGCCTCGCGCGGTGGCGACAGCGACGAGGCTGAGGCAGCAGGTGACACCGGTGGCAAGGGCCACCCGCACCGGGGTCGAGCCCAGTAGGGCGCGACGCGATGGTTCGGGAGCGCGGTGACGGCCGATCGTCCGTTCGGTTGATGCGGCGTCGTCCGAGGGGGTGGTCGGGCGCGCGTCGGTCAGCTTCTGGGCAGAGGGGTCGTCGGGATGCACCTGACGAGGCTAAAGAGCTGAATGCCCGATGCCATCAGTCCGTACAGTGGCATGCGCCACAATTTGCCCTGATCATGCCGACTTTAGCGGGCATAACAACCGCGAAGCTGATCAACCTCGCGGATAACCCGAGACGGTTATTCCCGACTTGCCTGGTGAATGCGGTCGCCCGGCCGCTCCGCCGCCCGCACGTCCGGCCACGTCAAGGACTCAGCCGAAAAACCGATCCACCCTCCACCAACCGGCCCCCGTCCCCACCCCCCAGACCCCCCACCTCGGCGATCTTGCACTTACTGTGGCGACGTAAGGGGCATTAACCCTCATATCGACGACCGAAAGTGCAAGATCGGCGCAGCGGGGCGTGTGGGCGTGCGGGCGGGTGTGGGCGGGTGGGGCTGGAGCGTGGAGTCAGTGTCGGCCGTTCTCGGCCGGTGTGACAGTCAAGCGGTGTCGGCTGGTGTCGCTGCTGGAGAACGGCCAGAGCCGGTCGGCGTACTCGACCAGGTCGGCCAGTTGATCTCGGCTCAGCCCGGCCGAGGAGATCTCCGCGTGGACGTCGGCCCGGTATCGGCCGTCGGTGTCCCGCCCCAGCTTCGCCTCCGCGCGGACCTGCACGGTGTGTGCCTCGTCGGTGATCTCCCCGGCCACCTCCACCGCCGCGTGATGCAGGCAGGAGGCGAAGGCCGCGGCCAGCAACTGTTCCGGGGTCAGCCCGGTGCAGTGCGGCGCCAGCGGTGAGGCCAGCGCGGTGGAGAGCCCGCCATCGTCGGTGCGTACGTGACCGCCCTCGGCGGTCGCTGTGGCCTCACGCAGCCAGGAACTCTGATCCGGCATCGCGTTTCTCCCGTCGCTCACCAGGACGGCTACCCCTTCGCCGTCCGACGAAACGCCGCTGGTCGTCAGGTCAGCGCCCGGCGGGCAGGTTCGGCTCGTCCACGAGTGCCACCGCCTCGGTGGCCTCGGCGGCGGCCCGTTCGGTCCACGGCGACGTCGGCGCGGGCCGGCGGGTCGTCGGGATCGTCATCGGCACGTACACCCGGGCGTCCACCGCCTCGGCGAGCAGCAGCGCGGCGACCAGACTGGTCGGACGCTGCTCGGGGTCGTCGGCGAGGCAGGAATGGCACAGCTCGGCGACCTCCGGCGGGAGCCCGTCGATGTCGGGCAGCGGCTCCGGTGGCCGACGGCGGCGTACGTCGAGCAGTTCGTTCGAGGTCGCCGCGCGGTACGGCAGGCGGGCGGTGAGGCTGTAGTAGAGCAGCACGCCGAGGGCGTACATGTCGGCGGCGGGGGTGGCCGGCGCCTCGTCCAGCTGCTCGGGCGCCAGGTACGCCGGGGTGCCCAGCACCATCCCGGTCGGCATCGGGTCGGGCGCACCGGCGGCGATGGCGATGCCGAAGTCGAGCACCTTCACCCCGGCCGGCGTGAGCATGACGTTGGCCGGCTTGACGTCCCGGTGCACTATGCCCTCGGCGTGCGCGGCGGCCAGCGCGGCGGCGACCTCCGCGCAGACCCGCACCGCGATCTGCCAGTCCAGCGGCCCGGCGCGCAGGTGCACGGCGAGCGTCTCACCCTCGGCCAGCTCCATGACGATGTAGGGCACCGGTCGGCCGGGCCACGTCGAGGAGGTGCCGAAGTCGTGCACGCTGGCCACGTTGGGGTGTTCCAGGCGGGCAGCCGACCGGGCCTCCGCGCGGATCCGGTCCACCGGGCCGTCCCGGTCGTCGTGGCCGGGCGAGATGAGCTTCACCGCGACCGGCCGATCCAGCACCTTGTCGTAGGCCCGCCACACCTCGGACATCCCGCCCACACCGATGCGCTGTTCGAGCCGGTACCGCCCGTCCAGCATCCGCATCGACCGCTCCTCGTCCTCGCCCCGCCGACGGCGGGTGCTGACGTGGCGGTACCCGAGCGCCGAGCTGGGCAAACCGGCGCCCGATTCAGGGCGGGCGGCCCTGCGCACCTCGCTGCGTCACGGCGGTAGGTGCGGTAGCTTGCGAGCCAGAGCCGGTGTCACCGATTGTGCCGGCACGGTCACCCGAGGGGGCGCCGCGATGAGCGAGGTCACCGTACGCTTCGTCGGCGGGCCCGCGGACGGCCTGGTCCGGCTGCTGCCGGCCGGGTCGGACGGCGCCCCACCCCAGCGTTGGATCATGCGGCACCCGGACGGCACGGGCTCCGTGCAGCCCGGCCCCGACCACCTCTACGAGCGCGACCGGCCCGACGAGGCCGGCGGCTGGAGCATGCGGTTCGTGCGCACCGACGCGTACGGGGTGTCCGAGTGACCACGAGGCGGGGCTGACCGGTGGCGTCGCCGGCGTCGCGTCGATCCGGCCGCACAGCTCGCGCACAGCCTCCGCAGGGGCGCGGCACAGGCGCGGCGGCCACCATGGGGCCCATGGTCATGAACGGGCAGACCGCGCCGAGCCGGATCGAGCTGCGTCGCCCCGACGGTGAACCCGTCCGGGTGCTGGTGGTCGACGACGAACCCACGCTCACCGACCTGCTGTCGATGGCCCTGCGCTACGAGGGTTGGCAGGTCCGCACCGCCGGCAACGGCATGGCGGCGTTAGGCACGGCCCGACAGTTCCAGCCGGACGCCGTGGTGCTCGACGTGATGCTGCCGGACCTGGACGGCTTCCAGGTGCTGCGCCGGCTGCGCGAGCACGCCCCCACCGTTCCGGTGCTCTTCCTGACCGCCCGCGACGCGGTCGAGGAGCGCATCGCCGGGTTGACCGTCGGCGGCGACGACTACGTCACCAAACCGTTCAGCCTGGAGGAGGTGATCGCCCGGCTGCGCGCGCTGCTGCGCCGCTCCGGGCTGGCGATCGCCGCCCGGGAGGAGGCGGTGTTGATCGTCGGTGACCTCAGTCTCGACGAGGACAGCCACGAGGTCCGCCGGGCCGGCCAGCTCGTCACCCTCACCGCGACCGAGTTCGAGCTGCTGCGTTACCTGATGCGCAACCCGCGCCGGGTGCTCAGCAAGGCGCAGATCCTCGACCGGGTGTGGAACTACGACTTCGGTGGCCAGGCCAACGTGGTGGAGCTGTACATCTCGTACCTGCGCAAGAAGATCGACGCCGGTCGCGCACCGATGATCCACACACTGCGCGGCGCGGGCTATGTCCTCAAACCCGCCGAGTAGGCGCCGCCCGCTGCGCGCCGCCCGCGGGTGGTTGGCCGGGCGCTCCCTGCGTACCCGACTGGTGTTCGCCCTGCTCGCGCTGCTGGCGTTGGTCAGCGTCGTCATCGGTGGCCTGACCACTGTGGCGCTGCGGCACTTCCTGATCGACCGGCTCGACGCGCAGTTGGCCCCCGCCACGGCCACGCGGGGCGACCGGCCGGGACGGCCGGCGTTTCCCGGCAACGGACCGGGCATCCCAGCCGGGCTACCGTCCGGCGCGGTGGTCGCCGAGATCAGCGACGGCCGCGTGACCAGCGCCCGGACCCTGACCAACAGCGTCTCCAACGCGTTCCCCGACCCGCAGTCCGTCCCGGTGGGGGAGGTCGCCGCGCTGGCGGACCTGCCGGTCGACTCCAGACCGCGCACGGTCGACCTCGGCGACCGCGGTGACTACCGGGCCGTGGCCCGCCAGTACTGGGACGGCCGGGTACGCGTCGTCGCGGTCCCCCTCTCCGGCGTACAGGAGACCGTCTGGGCGCTGGTCGCCGCCCAGGCCGGGGTGGCCGCGGTCGGGCTGCTGCTCGCCGGTGTGGCGGGCGCGCTGATCGTGCGGGCGACCCTGCGACCGCTCAACCGGGTGGCCGCCACCGCCACCCGCGTCACCGAGCTGCCCCTGGACCGGGGGGAGGTGGCGCTCGCCGTCCGGGTCCCGGTCGCCGACACCGACCCGCGCACCGAGGTCGGTCAGGTCGGCGCGGCGCTGAACCGGATGTTGGGCCACGTCGCCGACGCGCTCTCCGCCCGGCAGGCCAGCGAGACCCGGGTACGCCAGTTCGTCGCCGACGCCAGCCACGAACTGCGGACGCCTCTCGCGGCGATCCGCGGCTACGCCGAGGTGGCGCGGCGTGGCCGTGACGAGGTCCCCGCCGACGTGGCGCACGCGCTGCGCCGGGTGGAGTCGGAGAGCACCCGGATGACCAGCCTCGTCGACGACCTGCTGCTGCTGGCCCGCCTCGACACCGGTCGGCCGCTCGCTGTCGAACCGGTGGACCTGACCGCCCTTGTGGTGGACGCGGTCAGCGACGCGCACGTCGCCGGCCCCGAGCACCGCTGGCAGCTCGCACTGCCCGAGGTGGCGATCCGGGTGCCCGGCGACGCCGCCCGGCTGCACCAGGTGGTGGCGAACCTGCTCACCAACGCCCGGGTGCACACCCCGCCCGGCAGCACTGTCACCGCCACGCTGGCCGTCGACGCCGCCAGCGCCGTGCTCACCGTCGCCGACGACGGGCCGGGGGTGCCGGTGGAGCTGCAACCGGAGATGTTCGAGCGGTTCGCCAGGGGCGACAGCTCCCGGTCCCGCGCGCACGGCAGCACCGGTCTCGGTCTCGCGATCGTCGCGGCGGTGGTGGAGGCCCACCACGGCACTGTCGGGGTGGACAGCCGTCCGGGTCGGACCCTGTTCACCGTCCGGTTGCCGAATGCCACAGCCGACGCATAGTCGGCGCACGGCACACCGGCGCCGGTCAGCCGACCAGCATCTCGGTGAGGACCTCGACGACGCGTCGGGTGTGCCGCCCGTCGGGGTCCTCGTCGGTGTTCAGGTCGGTCACGCTCATCCCGAGCAGCCGGTCGGCGCGGGCCAACGGCGTGACCAGCGCGATCAGGTCCGCCCAGCGCGGGCCGTCCGGCTCGGGGTAGGTCACCGCGGGCAGGTCGCGCGGGTCCACAACGTCCAGGTCGAGGTGCAGCCAGGCCGGTCCGTCCCCGTCGGTGGCCAGGCTCGCGCCGACCGTCGCCGCGCCCCGGCGTCGCAACTCGGCGGCGTTGACCTGGTGGATCGCCGGGTCGATCCGGGCCGCCTCGACCCGGCTGCTCTCGTCGGTGGCCGGGCGGTGCCCGAGCAGGTGGACGCGGCCGGGTTCGATCAGCGCGCCGTCTGGGCCGACGGCGGCGGCGGGGCCGTTCCCGGTGACCACCGAGAGGTCCATGTCGGCGGCCTCACCGGTCGGTGAGGTAGCGCCGTCGAGGAAGTCCGGGTGGGCGTCGACGAACCACAGGTCGGTCGCCGGGGGCAGGGCCCGGCAGATGCCGGGCAGGATCGCGCAGTCGCCGCCGAGCACCAGTGGTCGGTGGCCGTCCGCGATCAGCGCGCCGATCCGCGCGGCGATGGCGCCGCCGGCCCGGACCAGGCCCGCCGCGCCGATCACCCCGCTGGCCGGGTCGCGGTTCGGGTCGCGCAACCGCGCCTCGTCGATCCGCCCGTCGTCGTCGGCGGCCAGGGCCTCGCGCAGGCCGGCGCGGCGCAGCGCGGCAGGGGCCCGCTCCTCGCCGCGCCCGGCGCCCGAGGAGTCCAGCGGCGCGTCCACGATCATCCAGCGCACGTCCGCAGCGTACCGGCGCGGCCGGCCGTCCCGGCCGCATTCTGTGGTGCGGCTGGGAGTACGCCGATGTGCCCGCGACAGCGACGACGACCGGCGTACGGTGAGGGACAAGTCCGGCTTTCTGGGTCAAAAGCCTCATCGGTGTACGCCCTGGGACGCCGGTGTCGAGGCGGCGAGGGCAAGGAGCGATCGGTGGAACATCTGGCCTACCTGGACGCGGGGTCCGGCAGCCTGATCGTGCAGGCGGTCGTCGGTGGGGTGGCTGGCGCCGCGGTCGCCGCGAAACTCTACTGGCGACGGCTGGTCGACCGGTTCCGCCGGCAACCCACCGACCAGCGCTGAGCGGGCCAGCCCCGACGATGGCGATCTCACCCACCGAGGTACGGCCCGAGCCGGCTTCCTTCCGCGACCCCGCCAACCGGGTCTTCCACGTCGGCGACGAGGTGCTGCGCGGGCTGAACCCCCAGGCCGCCGAGCACTGGCGGGCACTGACCGACAGCACGTTCTTCCCGGCCCTTGTCGCCGCGCGCAAGGTCTGCGCCACCGAGGACGCCCCGCCCACCCTGGTGCCGGCCGCTAGCGGGGCACCGTGGGCGGCAGTGCTTCGCCACGAGCGCATCCCGTTCGTCTCCCACCCGTACGAGTGGTCGTTCAGCATGCTGCGCGACGCCGCCCTGCTGCACCTGGAGATCCTGACCGCCGCGCTCGGCGAGGGGTTCACCACGAAGGACGGCTCGGCGTACAACCTCCAGTGGCGCGGCGCCCAACCGGTCTTCATCGACATCGGCTCGTTCGAGCCGGTGCGCGACGGCGAACCGTGGGCCGGCTACCGGCAGTTCTGCCAGACCGTGCTCTACCCGCTGATGCTCACCGCCCACCTGGGCGTCGACTTCCAACCGTGGCTGCGCGCCCGGGTCGACGGCATCGAGGCCGACGAGCTACGGCCACTCTTCAACGGCGCCCGCCGGCTGCGCCCCGGCGTGCTGACCCACCTGCACCTGCACGGGGCCATGCAGCAACGCAACGCCGCCGCCAGCACCACCGAGGTACGCGACCAACTGCGGGCCGCCGGCTTCTCCCGGGAGCTGCTGCTCGCCACCGTACGCGGCATCGAGAAACTGGTCCGCAAGCTGGACCGCCGCCCGCCCGAGAGCCACTGGTCGGACTACCAACGCACCTGCGGCTACTCGGCCCGCGACCGGGTGGCGAAGGAGCAGTTCGTGGCCGTCGCTGTCGCCGCCGGCACCCGCCCCCGCCTGGTGCTCGACCTCGGCGCCAACGACGGCCGGTACTCCCGGCTGGCGGCCGGGCACGCCGACTACGTGGTCGCCGTCGAGCAGGACCCCACGGTCGTCGACGAGCTGTACCGACAGCTGCGCTCCGAGGGGCAGCGCCGGATCCTGCCGCTGGTGCTGGACCTGGCCGACCCCTCGCCGGGCGGCGGCTGGCGGGGCGTCGAGCGGGCCGGCTTCGCCGAGCGGGCGTCCGCCGACGTGGTGCTCGCCCTGGCCGTGGTGCACCACCTGGCGATCGGGCGCAACGTGCCGCTGCCGGAGGTCATCGACTGGCTGGCCGGGCTGACCGCGCCGGGCGGCGCTGTGGTGGTGGAGTTCGTCCACCCGGAGGACCCGATGGCGACCCGGCTGCTGGCCAACAAGCCCGCCGGTCTCTTCCCGGACTACCGACGCGACACCTTCGAGACGTTGCTCGCCGCCCGAGGACGGATCACCGACCGGCTGGAACTGCCCTCGGGCACCCGCACGCTCTACCGGACGGTGATGGGTGGCTGAACCGGCCTCCGTCGACCCGCCGGCCCCGCCCGACCGGCGGTCCCCGACTCCCACTCCCCGACGGTGGGACCGGGGCTGGCGAGGGGAGCTGGGTCGGCTGCTGGAGATCGTCGCGCTGGTCGGTCTCGTGGTCACCCAGCCGCTGCTGGACGTGCTCGGCCGCAGCCCCGACTTCTTCCTCTTCCACAGCGCCGACCCGGCCCAGATCCTGCTGCTGCTCGCCCTGGTGACTGTGGTCCCCACCGTCGCGGTGGCGCTGCTCGGCGCGCTCAGCCGACTGGCCGGACCGCCCGCGCCCTCACCCACACCGGGCTGGTCGGGCTGCTGGTCGCCGCCCTCGCCGTGCAGGTGGGCCGACACGTGACGCCACTTCGGGGCGTACCGCTGCTGCTGGTGGCAGTGCTGGCCGGAGCCGCCGGCGCGGCCGTGCACCGGCGGTGGCGGGCGCCGGGCCTGATGCTGCGACTGGCCGCCGCCGGCCCGGTGGCCTTCGTGGCGCTCTTCCTGCTCGCCTCACCCACCTCGGCGGTGGTCCTGCCGCGCGGCGACGGTGGCGCGGCCGGCACCGCGCAGGGTTCGGCCGTGCACCCGCCGGTGGTCATGCTGATCCTCGACGAGCTGCCGCTGGTCAGCCTGCTCGGCGCGGACGGGAAGATCGACGCCGGGCGGTACCCGCACTTCGCCGAGCTGGCCGGCGGCTCCACCTGGTACCGCAACTCCACCGGCGTCAGCGGGTGGACGCCCAACGCGCTGCCGGCGATGCTCACCGGCCGTTACCCGGCCAAGCCGGTCGCCCCGCACTACTCGCAGTACCCGGACAACATCTTCACCGCCTTCGGCGGCCTGTACGACATCCGCGCCGAGGAGAGCATCACCCGGCTCTGCCCACCCAGTCGCTGCGAGCAGCCGGTCGCCCCGGAGCAGGGGCTCGGCGTGCTGGTCCGGAAGACCGGCAAGCTGCTCGGCCGGGTCGCCGGGCCGACGGAGAGCGCTGTCGACCCGGAGGACTCCTACCGCGAGCAGACCCGCGCCGAGGCCGGCCTGGACGCCGCCGAACCGGTGCCGGCCGACCCGAAGTTCCGCTGGGACAGCCTGGACGACAACCAACCGGCCCGGTTCACCAGCTTCCTGGCCGGGCTGAAGCCGACCACCCGGCCCACCCTGCACTTCCTGCACCTGCTGATGCCGCACTCACCGTGGGCGTACCTTCCGTCCGGGTCCCGCTACGACGCCCCCGAGGACCTGCCCAACGACGGCGCCGGCTGGGTCGACCTGGCCCGGCAGCGGCACCTCGCCCAGCTCGGCTACACCGACCGGCTGATCGGCGAGACGCTGCGGACGCTGCGCGCCAACGGCCTCTACGACCAGGCCCTCGTCGTGGTGACCGCCGACCACGGCGTCAGCTTCCGCCCCGGCGCGCAGGGCCGGGGCATGGACGCCATCAAGGCCGCCGCCGGCGAGGTCGCCTGGGTGCCGACGTTCGTCAAGGAACCCCGGCAGCAGGCCGGCCGGGTGGACGACCGCAACTGGGAACACGTCGATCTGCTGCCGACAGTGGCCGACGAGGCCGGCGTCCGGCTGCCCTGGCGGGTCGACGGGCGCTCCGCCCGGCAGGCCCCCCGCACCGACGGTACGAAACACTTCTACGACCGCCCCGGCGAACCGGTCACCTTCCCCGGTGGCGTGCCCGCACCGCCACCCCTGCCGACACCCCACCCCCTGGTCGGCACCGAGGTACGCGCCGGCCCGGCCGCCGGCAGCGCCCGGGTCGCCGACCTGGCGGCGTTCACCGCCACGGACCCGGACACCGGCACCCTCCCCGCACTGGTCTGGGGAGACGTCCCGGACCGGATCCCGGACGGCACGCTCCTCGCCGTCGCCGTCAACGGCCGCATCGGGGCCGTCGTCCCGGTTGTGCCCGCCGACCCCGGCGGACGCCGGTTCGCCGCGCTGCTCGCCGACGACAAGCTCTTCCACGCCGGCACCAACCAGCTCGACGTCTTCCAGGTCGCGACGGACGGTACGCTGCGACGCCTCACGCTGTCGTGACCTGGCTTCCGGGTTCGGTCCGGCCTGGTCCCCGGGTCCGGTCCGGGGGTTGGTCCGGGCTGGCGTCCGGGTTCGGTCCGGTCCGATCCCGGGGTCGGTCCGGGTTCGATTCGGTCCGGTCTCGTCTGGCGGGATGCCGGGTTTCCCGGCCGCCCGGTCGGGAATCGGGTGACGCATACCTCACCGCCGAACCACGGCGGGCGTTGTCCCCCGAGCCGCAATTACGGTAGAAGCGAAGGCAATTCAACGTAGATCTGCCGGCGAAGCGAGGAACCACATGACGGAAGTCAAGCTCGATCACCCCGGTGGGCAGCTGTCGATGCCGGTGCATCCTGCGGTCGAGGGCCCCGCCGGTATCGGGGTGAGCAAGCTGCTGAAGGAAACCGGGATGACCACGTACGACCCCGGTTTCGTCAACACCGCCGCTGCCTCATCCGCGATCACCTACATCGACGGCGACGCGGGCATCCTGCGTTACCGGGGGTACCCGATCGAGCAGCTGGCCGAGAAGTCCTCCTTCCTGGAGGTCTCCTACCTGCTCATCTACGGTGAGCTGCCGACCGAGCAGCAGCTGACCGAGTTCACCGAGTGGATTCGGCGGCACTCGCTGCTGCACGAGGAGATGCGCCGCTTCTTCGACGGCTTCCCCCGGGACGCCCACCCGATGGCAGTGCTCTCGTCCGCGGTGAGCGCCCTGTCCACCTTCTACCAGGACAGCCTGGACCCGTTCGACTCCGAGCACGTGGAGATCTCCACGGTCCGGCTGATGGCGAAGGTCCCCACCATCGCCTCGTACGCGTACAAGAAGTCCATCGGTCAGCCGCTGCTGTACCCGGACAACTCGCTGGGGTACGTGGACAACCTGCTGCGGATGACGTTCGGCGTGCCGGCGGAGCCGTACGAGGTCGACCCGGTGATGTCGAAGGTGCTGGACATGCTCTTCGTCCTGCACGCCGACCACGAGCAGAACTGCTCCACGTCGACCGTCCGCCTGGTCGGCTCCAGCAACGCCAACCTGTTCGCCTCGGTCTCGGCCGGCGTGAACGCCCTGTTCGGCCCCCTGCACGGTGGCGCGAACCAGGCGGTGCTGGAGATGCTCCAGCAGATCCACGCCGGCGACGGCGACGTCCGGTCCTTCGTCCGCAAGGTCAAGGACAAGCAGGACGGCGTCAAGCTGATGGGCTTCGGCCACCGGGTCTACAAGAACTACGACCCGCGGGCGGCGATCGTCAAGAAGGCCGCGCAGGACGTGCTGGGCCGGATGGCCAAGCCCGACCCGCTGCTGGACATCGCCATGGAGTTGGAGGAGATCGCCCTCGCCGACGACTTCTTCGTCTCCCGTCGGCTCTACCCGAACGTGGACTTCTACACCGGCCTGATCTACAAGGCCATGGGTTTCCCGACCAAGATGTTCACAGTGCTCTTCGCGCTCGGCCGGCTCCCCGGCTGGATCGCCCAGTGGCGCGAGATGATCAACGACCCGGAGACCAAGATCGGCCGTCCGCGGCAGGTCTACGTCGGCTCCGCCGAGCGGGACTACGTCCCCTTCGGCGAGCGCTGACCCGCTCCTCGCTGCACCAGCAGGCCGTCGACCCCTCCCGGGTCGGCGGCCTGCCGCCTTTCCGCGCTCCGCGCTGCCCCGCCCCGGCATGATCGACTCGGGCTCCTTGAGGCACGGTGTCCGTGCGCCGCGCCGCCCCGCGTCGGTACGATCGACTCGGGTTCCTTGAAGGCGCGGTGTCCGTGGCGCCGGAACACCGCGCCTTCAGAAAGCCGAGTCGATCACCCGCGGGGGCGGTCCCGGGCGGCGGATGATCACCGACGGGGCGGCCGGTCAGAAGGCGGAGATGTCCTGGGCCCGCTCGCTGCGGCTGAGCGCGCTGATCAGTGCGGACTGGCCACGGCGGCGCACTGCCAGTCGGACCAGCAGGTCGCGTACCGGGTCGAAGACGTCCGCCGGGAACTCCGGCGTAGGGACGCCGATGCTCACCGCGAGGTCGTCGGAGTGGACCACGATCTCGAGCTGACGGGTGAGCAGGAAGTCGCCGCGCCGCAGCGCCCAGCCCTGCCACGGGATCGGCACGACCTCACGGGCGGCACCCCGGGAGAGCAGGTCGCCGACCTCCGCCAAGGCCCGGGCGGAACGGGCGTGCAGCTCGGCCGGCCCGCGTGCGGCGTCGGCCTCGTCGGAGCCGGAGGCGACCGTGCTCTTGTCCGGAGACCCCTCGGAGACCCACGCGGCCCGCCCGTAATGCTTGTCGGCCGCCTCCAACACCGGCAGGTCGGTCGGCGTCGGCAGTAGCTCCGCCGCCCGGACCGCCTGACGTCCCAGGTGGCACGCGAGGCCACCCACGGACAGGTGCGGCAGCGCACTCGGGTCTGACCACCGCTCGGTCACCTCGGGACGTCGGATCAGGTCCAGTGCGATCGAGGCGGCGACCGGAAAGCTGGCATCCAGGGCGTCGACAGGGCGAGACATCCGCACATTCTGACAGCCCCGACCGACATCCACCGAGCTGTACGGCCCCGGCCCGACGGCCCGACGGCCCGACGGTCAGGCGGCCAGGTGGTCAGGCGGCCCGACGGTCAGGCGGCCCGACGGCCCGACACTGAGCGGTGCGGCCGGCGTCCAGCGGCGAGCTACCCGGCCGGCGCCCGCGCGCACCGCGCCCGGCACCGCAGCCCATCAGCCCAGCGCTGAGCGGTGCGCTGCGCTCCTCAGCGCATGATCGACTCGGCCTTCAGGAAGTCGGGGAGTCCCCAGCACCAGGACAACCCGATTTCAAGAAAGCCGAGTCGATCAACCGCAAGTCGGGGGGTCCCCAGCACCGGGACGCCCCGACTTCAAGAAAACCGAGTCGATCAACCCCGCCCGAACCCGGCCGGTCCTGCTCGAGGCCGGCCCCGCTCGAGCCCGGCCGGCCCCGCCCGAGCCGCGCTCG
>NZ_JBEZGJ010000131.1:0-1392 GCF_040649965.1 Micromonospora sp. NPDC048843 | reverse complement strand
ACGAGCCCGGCCTGAGTCCGAGCCCGGCCTGAGTCCGAGCCCGGCCTGAGTCCGAGCCCGGCCTGAGTCCGAGCCCGGCCTGAGTCCGAGCCCGGCCTGAGTCCGAGCCCGGCCCGAGTCCGAGCCCGGCCCGGAATCGGGCCTGGAGGACGAAGGTCAGCGCAGGCCGGCGGCGGCGAGCAGGTTGCCCTCGGGGAGCGCCGGGAGGGCGCGACCCTGCGACATCCGCTGTTCGGCGCGCTCGGCGGTGAACGCGGCGTCGTGGTGGATGGCGGCGGCGTAGCTGGCGGCGGTGCGTTGGGCGATCGCGGCCCAGCCGTACTGGTCGTGGACCATCCGGCGGGCGCGGCGGGCCATGACGCGGGAGCGGTCGGCATCCGACAGGAGCGCGTCAACGGCGTCGGTGAGGCTGTCCGGGTCGTGCGGGCGGAAGGTCATCCCGGTGACGCCCGGTTCGACGATCTCGCCGAGGCCTCCGGTGGCGGCGACTGCGAGGGGAGCGCCGGCCGCGGCGCCTTCGAGGGCCACCATGCCGAACGGCTCGTAGATGCTCGGCACGACGAAGCAGTCGGACGCGGCCATCAGCGCCGGCAGGTCGGTGCCGCCCAGGAAGCCCGGCATGGTGACCATTCCGCCGAGGCCGCGGCGGTGCACCTCGGCCTCCAGTTCGGCGCGGTACGGGCCGTCACCGGCGATCACGGCACGCAGCCCGGGGTGTCGTTCGCGCAGCCGGGGGAGCGCGGCGATCAGGTGCTGCACGCCCTTCTCGTACACGAGGCGGCCGGCGAAGGTGACCAGCGGGCCGTTCCCGGCGAAGCGGGCGCGGGCGGCGGCCACGGCACGCGCGGGCACCCGCCAGCGGTGCGGCTCCACGCCGTTGGCGACCACGTCGACCCGTCCGGCCGGTACGCCGAAGAGCGCGTTCACCTCGTCGCGCATGTACCCGGAGCAGACGATCACCCGGTTGGATTCGCTGCTGAGCCACTGCTCGACGCCGTGGATGGTGCGGTTCATCTCCTCCGGCAGCCAGCCCTGGTGCCGACCGGCCTCGGTGGCGTGGATCGTGCTGACCAGCGGGATGTCCAGGTGGTCGCGCAACGTCATAGCGGTGTGGGCGACGAGCCAGTCGTGGGCGTGGATGACGTCGTAGGAGCCGGCCTGGGTGGCGCGCAGGGCGGTGCGGGTGAGGGTGTGGTTGAAGGCCATCGTCCAGGCCAGCAGCGAGTCGGTGGCGAGGGGGAAGGTGACCGGGTCCTCGGGGGCGCGCAGGATGCGTACGCCGTCGGCGTACTCCTCAAGGGGTGCGCCGTCGCTGTGGCGGGTGACGACTGTGACCTCGTGGCCGGCGGCGGCGAGGGCGACGGAGAGGGCGTGCACGTGTCGACCGAGACC
>NZ_JBEZGJ010000130.1:0-21419 GCF_040649965.1 Micromonospora sp. NPDC048843 | reverse complement strand
CTGGCCGCGGTGGCCGAGGCGCAGTCCGGCGCGGCGCAGGGGCTGTCGGACTTCGTGCTGGTCTGGGTGGGCGCCGGCGTCGTCGGGCCCCGCACCGAGCGGGCGGAAGACCGGCTACGGCAGGATGGACGCCGCACCGCCCCCACCGGAAGGACGCTTCGATGCCTGCCAGCGAACCGACCATCATCGCCACCAGCATGGGCTTCTTTCGGGGCAACCGCGGGCCCTACGACCTGCGCCCCAGCCCGGTCTTCGAGCTGGCGGCCGAGTTGGCCGAGGCCGGTCCGCAGCCGCGGGTCTGCTACCTCGGGCAGGCCGTCGGCGACCAGCCCACCTCGTTGACGGCCGTCTACGGCGCGTTCGCCGACACCCGGTTCCGGCTGTCACACCTCGCCCTGTTCCCGATGCCGAACGTCGAGGACGTCCGCGCCCACCTGCTCGCCCAGGACGTGATCTGGGTCGGCGGCGGCAGCGTGGCCAACCTGGTCGCGGTGTGGCGGGTGCACGGGCTCGACGAGATCCTGCACGAGTGCTGGCAGGCCGGCGTGGTGCTGGCCGGCGTCTCCGCCGGCTCGATCTGCTGGCATGTCGGCGGTGCCACCGACAGCTTCGGCCCCCGGCTGCGCGGCTTCACCGAGGGCCTGGCCTGGCTGCCGTACGGCAACGGGGTGCACTACGACAGCGAGGGCCAGCGCCGCCCGCTCATGCACGAGCTGGTCGGTGATGGCACGCTCCCCACCAGCCACTGCACCGACGACGGCGTCGGCCTGGTCTACCGGGGCACCAAGCTGGTCGAGGCAATCGCGGACCGCGACGGCGTCTCGGCGTACGAGGTCAGCCGCGGCGCGGACGGCAGCGTTCGGGAGGCGGTCATCGCCCCCCGCCGGCTCGGTTGAGCGTCACGCCTCCTCGACCGGCTGTCGGCGGCGCAGCGCCGCGTCGAAGACCTGGGCCAGCTCGGCGGCGTCCTCCCCGGCGTGGTGCGTGTGCGGCATGTCGTGCAGGCCCAGCTCCTGCTTGATCGTGCCCTGGCGGGTCTCGGCCCACTCGCTGCCGGTCAACCCCATCCAGTAGCTGCGGAGATCAACACCGGAGCCTGTCGCACCGAACGGGCTGTGCCCGACGAAGCGGACGAAGTACCAGTGCACGAACATGCCGTCCCAGACGGCCGGGGCGGCGAGGAAGACCGGGCGGCCGACCCGGCGCAGCCCGTCGACCCAGGCCGCCGCGGCGGACATCGCCTCCTGCGCGGTGGGCGCCTCCCGCAGCAGCCGGTCCCGGTCCAGGCCGGAGACGGCCAGCGCCGCCGGGACGAACTCGTCGGAGATGGGACGCAGCTCGGTGTAGAAGGTGAGGTCCGGGCGGCCGGCCACGGCCATGCCCAGCGAGATCATGCTGTACGGCCCGGGGATCGGCCCGTCCGCCTCCACATCGACGGCGATGTACAGCTCGGGCAACGTCGAGGTCATTCTGCCTCCAGCAGCGGAACATCGAACCGGGAGATTAGCAACGCCGGACAGGACCCGGTGGGAGCGACGATCGACCAGCGGCTCGGCGCCGAATCGGAGCCGCCTGGACCGGCCCGGCCGGGACCGGCGTAAGCTGGCCCGTCGTGAGTCTCACCATCGGCATCGTCGGCCTGCCCAACGTCGGCAAGAGCACGCTTTTCAACGCGTTGACCAAGAACGACGTGCTGGCGGCGAACTACCCGTTCGCCACCATCGAGCCCAACGTCGGCGTGGTCGGGCTGCCCGACGAGCGGCTGGGCAAGCTGGCCGAGATCTTCTCCTCGCAGAAGGTGCTGCCGGCGCCGGTGTCGTTCGTCGACATCGCCGGCCTGGTCCGCGGCGCGTCGAAGGGGCAGGGCCGGGGCAACGCCTTCCTGGCCAACATCCGCGACGCCTCGGCGATCTGCCAGGTCGTCAGGGCCTTCTCCGACCCGAACGTGGTGCACGTCGACGGCAAGATCTCCCCGGCCGACGACATCGAGACGATCAACACCGAGCTGATCCTCGCCGACCTGCAGACCCTGGACAAGGCGCTGCCCCGGTTGGAGAAGGAGGCCAAGCTCCGCAAGGACCGGGCCGCCGCTGTCGCCGCCGCGAAGGCCGCGATCGAGGTGCTCGACGGTGGCACCACCCTCTACTCCGGGGCCGCCGCCGCCAAGATCGAGCTGGAACACCTGCGCGAGCTGCACCTGCTCACCACCAAGCCCTTCCTGTACGTCTTCAACGTCGACGAGGCCGAGCTGGCCAACGAGACGTTCCTCGACGAACTGCGCGCCCTGGTCGCCCCCGCAGAGGCGATCTTCATGGACGCCAAGATCGAATCTGAGCTGGTGGACCTGCCCGAGGACGAGGCCCGCGAGCTGCTGGAGTCGATCGGGCAGAACGAGCCCGGCCTCAACCAACTCGTCCGGGTCGGCTTCCGCACCCTCGGCCTCCAGACGTACCTCACGGCCGGCCCCAAGGAAGCGCGCGCCTGGACCGTCCCGGTCGGCGCCACCGCGCCGGAGGCCGCGGGTGTCATCCACAGCGACTTCCAGCGCGGCTTCATCAAGGCCGAGGTGGTCTCGTACCACGACCTGGTCGAGCACGGTTCGATGGCGGCGGCCAAGGCGGCGGGCAAGGTCCGCATCGAGGGCAAGGAGTACGTCATGCAGGACGGCGACGTGGTGGAGTTCCGCTTCAACGTCTGACGAAACGCCGTGACCTGCGGTTACGCTGTGCTGGCCGCGCTGTGGTCCGCGCAGAGTCCGCAGATCCCTTCCGCCAGGCGTTCTCGACCGCCTTCCGGGTCCGCTCTTCGGAGTCCGGCATCAGGTGCCCGTACGTCGAGAGCACCAGCTTGGCATTCTTGTGGCCGAGCCGTTCGGCGACCGCGATGACGGACTCACCGGCGTGAAGCAGGATGCTCGCGTAGTGGTGCCGCAGGTCGTGAGGTGTCGTGCCGTCCGGTAGCCCTGCCGCCGATACGGCAGCTTGGAAGATCCGTGTTCCGTAGTAGTCGTGGCGGTACGGCTGACCGAACCGCGTCGTGAACAGGGTGCCGTCTGCCGCCGGCGGGAAGGCCTCGATGTGCGCGGCCAGGGCGTCCGCTACCGGCGCCGGTAGCGGCACCGTTCGTTCCGACCAGGCCGTCTTTGGTGCTGTCCGAGTCCGCTCGCCAGGCGCGATCTGTGTCTCCACGCGGACCACCTGGTCGGGAAAGTCGATGTCGGTCAGCCGGAGTGCGAGCAGCTCCCCGATGCGCAGCCCGAGGCCCGCCTGAGTGAGCACCATCGCTCGGTTCCGAGGCGGCATCACCGCGGCCAGGTGGTGAACCTGCTCAACCGTCAGCGGAACGACCCGCTTCTGTTGCGACTCCGGCATGGTCAGCCGGGCCGCGAACGGGGACCTTCCGACCAGCCGGTCATGCTGCGCGCTGGTGTACACAGAGCGGACCAGCGACACCAGCAGCCGCAGCGTGGAGGGCGAGAGCGTCTGGCTCCGGTCCGTCACCCATGCCTGAGCGTCGGACGGCAGCACCTGAACGAGCCGACGGGTGCCAAGGCTGGTGCCCTCGATGTGCGTCCGGATCAGGGAGTCAACCCGCTTGGCGGTCCGGGGGTTGTGCGGCCGAGCCGCAGCCCAGCGGCGGGCGTACTGCGCGACCGTGGTCCGGTCGGTTGGGTCGACGTACTGCCCGCGCAGCTTGTCGCCCTCCACGATGGCCAGCCAGGCGTCAGCGTCGCGCTTCTTGGTGAAGTGCTTCGCGTGCTCCGTTCCGGAAAGG
Source organism: Micromonospora sp. NPDC048843 (assembly GCF_040649965.1). Classification (NCBI taxonomy): domain Bacteria; kingdom Bacillati; phylum Actinomycetota; class Actinomycetes; order Micromonosporales; family Micromonosporaceae; genus Micromonospora; species Micromonospora sp. NPDC048843. The sequence continues at coordinate 17,645 of NZ_JBEZGJ010000130.1, read as the reverse complement.
TCGCGCCACCTGGCGCGGTACTTCCCATCAGGCCGCTTTGCGACGTTACCCATCCCGGCGCTCTTCGTACGCCCGGATCATCGCCTCCATCGCCCGGCGCCGCCCGACCGCCTCCCGGCGCGCCTCCATGAACCCCGACAGGAGCGAGTCTTGCTCCATGACGACCCGCTCCCACTCGCGGGCGGTCCGCTCTTCCTCTGCACGCAGCTTCGCGAGCTGCTCCTGTGCCCACTCGTACTCGCTCTCCGTCAGCGCGGGCAGCGTGCCGGAGTAAGTCTGGAGATCGAGCCCGAGCAGCTTGGCCAGCGCGGTGACCTCGTTGAAACGAATCGCCCGCTCGCCGCGTTCCAGCCGCGCGATGGCGGTCTGGTGCAGCTCCAGGCCGGCTGACTCTCGCAGGTGCCGAGCCAGACCCTCCTGACTCCACCCCCGGATCTCGCGCGCCTCGCGGACCTGCGCTCCGAACTGCTGCTCTGCCGATGAAGTGTCTGTATGCGTCACGCGCATGACTCTAGATGCGGCTGGAGCTTGACGGCAAGCGTTGGTCGTGTTTGAGTTCATGAGCGAAACGCATCACCGCTCATGCGGCAGACGCATTGGAGTCGTCATGGAGAAGTACCTGACCACCGAAGAGCTTGCAGCCCTCACCCGTAGCACGCCCGGCACGGTGCGGTACTGGCGGCACATGGGCAAGGGTCCGCGCGGCATCAAGCGCGGGAAGCGAGTCCTGTACGCCGAGAGCGACGTCGCCGCCTGGCTCGCCGAGGACGACCAGGCGAAGGTGGCCGCCTGAGATGACCCAGACACACAGCCGCCCCGCGGTCAACGGGGCGGCGGCAGAGCAGGTCGGGCAGACCAGTAGCCAGTCTACGCAGCCAGTCCGGTGGGACGCACGCGCCGCCTACCGACGACGTCGAGAAGCCGCGCTCCGGCTGCCGCCGCTGGCCTGCGGATGCCGCGACCCCGAATCCAGCGCACACCGCGAGGGACGCTGCCGCCGCAGGAGGTCCGCATGACCACGACCGACAACCCGTATAACCCCGACACGGAGCCGGACCTCTACGCGTCGTACGCGGCGGCAACCGGCGAGCAGCCGAAGTCGCGGGTCAAGCTGGTCCGGCTGTCGGACGTGAAGCGTGAGCGCATCGACTGGCTCTGGGAGGGCTACATCGCCCGAGGCAAGCTGCACGTCATCGACGGTGACCCCGGGCTCGGCAAGAGCACCGCCACCGCCGATCTCGCCGCCCGGATCACCACCGGCAAGCCCTGGCCGGACGGGCAGCCCGGCTGCATCCCCGCTGGCGTCGTCCTGCTCTCCGCTGAGGACGGCCTGGGCGACACCATCCGCCCACGACTGGAAGCCGCCGGGGCGGACCTGGACCGGGTTGTCGCCCTGACTGGAATCACAAGCTGGGACGAAGAGGCGGGAGAGCTGTACGAGCGGATGCCGGCGCTGCCTGGCGACATCGGACGCATCCGGGCCGCTGTCGAGCAGGTCGGGGCCGCGCTGGTCATCATCGACCCGCTCATGGCGTACCTCGGTGGCGACGTCAACTCCCACCGGGACCAGGACGTCCGCCGGGCGCTCGCCCCGCTGGCGAAAATGGCCGAGGAAACCGGCGCCGCCATCGACCTGATCCGGCACAACAACAAGGGCGGCGGCAACAACGCGCTCTACCGGGGCGGCGGGTCCATCGGCATCATCGGTGCCGCCCGGCTCGGGTTCACCTTCGCCCGCGACCCGGAGGACGAGCACCGGGTCATCGTGGCGTGCACCAAGGCGAACATCACCTCGATCCCGCAGAGCCTCGCTTACCGGCTCGTCGACAGCCCGGAGCACGGATGCGCCCGGGTCGAGTGGCACGACGGGCCGGTCGGCTATAGCGCTGCCGACCTGCTTGCCGCATCCCACGAATCCGCCGACGACCGGGACGACCGCAACGACGCTGCCGCATGGCTGCGGGCGTACCTGATGGACAACGGCGGGGAGGCCGACGCCCTGACCGTCTACAAGGCGGGAGAGAAGGCCGGAATCAGCCGTGACTCGCTGAAGCGCGCCAAGAAGCGGGCCGGCGTGAAGGCCGAAAAGGGCGGATTCGACGCCGGGTGGATGTGGCGCTTCGACGACGAAGGGAGCACCGAAGGGAGCACGAAGGGAGCGAAGAGCGCACCCCCTCAGGGCCTGCTCCCTTCGCTCCCTTCGGTGCTCCCTTCGGAGGACCCCACCCGATGCGACCGCTGCGGCGGGCCGGTCTGGCTCGGCAGCGGCAAGTGCCAAGGAGCGTGCCCGTGAGCAACCGGAAGAAGCTGCGCCGCACCCCGCCGCTGTCGATGCTGATCCGCTCCCAGGACGGCGCACGGCTCCCCGGCGGGTGCCACACCTGCGACGCCTTCCAGACCGTCCGCGCGGACGCGTACGGGGCGAACGTGCACTCCATCACCGTCCATCACGACGACTGGTGCCCCACCCTCAGCGCGCTGAGGTGCTGCCAGTGACCCGAACCAAGCCCCGTACGCGTCGCGGCACCAGCCGTGGCCGGGGCCGAACCAGACAGGAGCACCACCCCATGACCGACGACCCGATGCACGACTTCACCCGCCGGCTCTTCACCGAGGACGACTACGGCGACAACTGGCCCACGGCCGGCGCGCCGCCGGCCACGCCCGAGCCGGTCGACCTGGTGAAGGGCAACCACGTGCCCCGCGAGGGCAGCACCCCGGACCGCAAGCCGAACGCCGACGAGGCGTACCGCGAATGGACCCGCGAGCTCTTCGGCCACCCCGGCGTCGAGTTCGTCTGACCACCCACCACCAACCCCAAGGAGCACCCACGCAATGAGCGCCATCCTGAACGTCAACGCAGCCCTGAGCCTCACCCGGCAGCACTTCCGCAACCTCGGACTAACCCTGCCGGCCACCCTCACCGACGCCCTGGCCGAACTCGAGGCCGCCCACGGGCGCGTCGTGAAGCTCCGCCGGCCCGGCGCCCTCCGCAAGGCGGTACTCGACGCCCTCATCGCCGACAGGGACCCGGCCACCGACCCGGCCGTCCTCACCGCGCTGGTAAGCCAGCAGCTCACCGAATCCAACGTCGCCAGCATCCTCGGCGACGAGATCGAGCAGCGGCGCCGCAACATCCTCGACGAGGCCGCGCCCGTGATCCTGGCCGCCCTGGTGCCGGTTGTCGCCGAGGCCGACCGGGTGATCGCCGCCGCCCGGGAGGTGATCGGCAACGACCTCAACCTGGGCGACCCCGACGCCATGGCGCAGCTTCGGCCCGCGCAGATGACGCCGTGGGCGAGCGCGCGGGAAGCCGTCGCGCGGGTCGAGATGGCCGCGCAGTGCTGGTTCGTCACCGCGGAGAGCGCCAACCTGGTCAACATCGACCACAACAAGAAGGCGCTGATCCTCGCCGACCTCACCGCCGTGCAGCTCGACGAGATGGGCTACCGGCCCAAGGCCGCGCAGATCATCGCGGCGGGACACAGGCTCAGCCTCGCCACACCTGAGGTGTTCATGCAGCGGTGCAACGCCATCGACCAGCAGCGACGTGAGGCTGCTGCGATGCGCGAGCAGCTGCACCGCGACGCGGACAAGCCGCTGCCCGTTCAGCGCGCGGCGTGACCCAGGGGGAGGCCCCCGCCCCGGGGCCTCCTCTGCACTTCCCGGCTTAGGCGTCCTCTCCCTCTGGGCTTTTTTCCACCAGGGGCCCTCGGCACCACGGTCTGTGTGTGCAAGCCGCCTAAGCCGGGAAGTGCGGCCTTCGAGCGGCCTGCGGGGACCTCCCCCACCGGGTGCCACCGGACACGAAACGGCCCGCCAGGCGCGTTCCTGGCGGGCCGTTCGCTGTGCTGGGTCAGACCTTGGCGATCATCGCGAGTGGTAATCCTGGTATTACTTCTGCCCGGCCCACTCGGTGAGGTCGGTGCGGGCGTACAGGTCGGCGTTGCCCCGACTCCCTCGCGGCTCGGGCACCTTCCCGACGCGCCGCTGCATCCGCTTCTTCGCCGCCTCGTACGACCAGGGCAGCACCCCGGCGTCGATGGCGTCCCGCAAGGTCATCATGTCCCCGTCCCCGGGGACATCCCTGCTCAGGCCGTTATCAGGGTCTGCCGGGGACGTAGCGAGGGCGCGTGCCTGTGCGGTCGTCAGGTAGGCGACCTGAACCTCTGTGGCTTGTCCACCGATGACGATCTGCCACCGGCCCAGCGTCCGCGATGCCCGCGGCATGGCTGCCTCTGGAACAAGCATCTTCCAGTTGTTCGACGTGTACCGAGCCAGGCACCGGATGCCGAAGTTCTCTCGGGCTTCCGGGCCGCCGATAGCCCTGGCGGTGAGCATCTGCGCGATAGCCAGAACGTTGACCTTTGCCGACCGGCCCATGAACAGCAGATCGGCGAGCGCGGCGATGGCCGGCGACCGCTTCGGCTCGCCCTTCTCCCGAACCTCGATCCAGTAGTTCGCGAGCTGCCCGATGGTGGCGTTGAGTTCCTCGCAGATGACGAGGTCCCGGGGTCCCGGGTCCCAGTCTTCCTCTTCGTGCATGGCGAGGGTGTTCCGTTCGTCCGCCAGGGCTGCCTTCCGCAGGATCGCGTCGTGCATCTGGTCGGGCCGGGCGCAGTAGTCGACGCCCGGCTGCCCGAGCGCCCACCGGTGGCTGCCCTTGCGGTCGAGGATGGTCACCCGGCCGCCCCGGGCGAGCACCTGCACGGCGATCAGTTGGGCCAGCACCGACTTTCCGGCGCCCGATCCGGCGCTGACGGCGATGTGCGGGGAGTCCTCACGCAGGGAGATGACGACGGGCCGGTCACCGGCGCCCTGCCCGATGTAGAACTCCCAGTCAGGCAGCTTCGGGAAGTGCATCGCGACCTGGTCGTAGCCGACGCTGGCCGGGGGCCGCTTCCGGACCGTCCACCGGGCGCGGACCTTCGGCCCGATCTGGTGCCACGACTCGACCAGGTCGGCTACGGGAATCTTGCTACCGATGATGGACGACACCAGCTGTCGCTGCTCCTTCGTCAGGTACGGGGAGTCGATCAGAACTTCGATGCGCGGACCCAGGTCTTCACCGGGCCGCCGGAACACCTCCAGTCGGGACGTGACCGGGCGTGCCTGCCGCTGGAGCGCCCACAGACCACGCTGCGCCCGTTCGGGCAGCCACCGGAGCACCGGCTCGATCCGCTCGCCGTAGAACAGTCTGAGGGCTTCCTCAGCCGGTGAGAGCGGCTTCGCCAGCCGCGGGGTGAGGTTGCCCAGCGACGGGTCTACGTGCAGCTGCACGCCGGTCTGCAACCCGAGCGGCGGGATGATCGCGGCGAGGGTCGGGGCGATGTACTCGCGGTGGAAGCGGCGCTGCACGAGACGCTGCCGGCCGCGCCACGCCGCGGTGAGCGCGAGCGCGGTCGCCGCGGTGAGGGTCTGCTCGGGCATGACCACGGCCACCCCGGCAGCGGTGGGCACGCCCAGGCGGACGACCTGCCGCTGCCACCCGGCGAGCCGGCCGGCGCCGCGGTGGCGGTACGGGTAGCCGTCCCGGCCCGACAGCGGCCGGCCGGCCAGGTAGCGGTAGGTCAGGCGCAGAGCGATCCGCCGACGGTGTAGCCGGCGGACCAGACGCTCGATGTCATCTGCCATGCTGATCTTTCCTCCTTCGTGGGGGAAGCGAGGCCCGGCCGGGCGGTGGAATGCGTTGGCCGGGCCTCGCGCTGGTTAGTTCAGATCTCCCACATGGCGCCGCAGTGGGTGCAGACCATGAACTTCTTGCCGTCGATGTAGGTGTAGTGGAAGGCGGTGTGCGGGCAGTCGGCCATGGTCACTTCTCCTTGCGGTCGTGGTCGCCTGCTTGGCGTCCTCCGCTGGCCGCCCGGACCGGTGTGGGCCGGGCGGCGTACGCAGGTCGTCAGCGGTGGCTGTCGCGGATCTGGTTGGCGGTCTGCCCGTAGCGGATCCGCTCGTCCTCGCTCATGACGGTCACCTCACGCCCGGCCGACCGGTGCTCGGCCGCCTGCCGGCTGACGTTCTTCGGATCGACCTTGACCTCGTGCGACTTGCCGTTGCTGTCGGTGACGAACATGTACTTCTTGCCCATGGCTGGGTTCCCTTTGGGTTAGGCGGAGATGACGAGGGCGGCCACGAACAGCCACCCGACGTGCCAGGACTGATCGAGGGCGTACGCGCCGGTGCCCAAGCTCGGGTTGTCGTCGCGGTCGGCGCGTGGTGCGCCGAGCTTCCAGAACACCGCCGAGCCGGTGGCCAGGGCCAGCCGGAACAGCGGGGTGCGCCGGTCGGCGATGTAGTGGGTGACCAGGTTGACGGCCATCCCGAGCACCATCGGGGCCAGCGCCGGCCGCCACCCGGTGACCGCGGTGAGCAGGGCCAGGGCGACGAGCTGCGTCGCGCCGTAGGTGGCCACGTGCTTGGTGCAGTTCCACCGGCCCACCCAGCCGGCACGGCCCTTGTGGTCGGCCTGGTGCTGGGTCTGCACCCAGTGGTCGGCGACCTGGTGAGCGGCGTACAGGGCGACGAACACCGCCGCGAACGTGCCGGTCATGCGGTCACCTCCACAGGCGTGCCGTTGGTGCGGGTTTCCGCAGCTACCGGGGCGGTAGCTGACGGCAGATAGCGGCGTGCGGTGGACTCGCTCACGCCGGCCTTGGCGGCGATCTGGGCGAGGGTGCCGGTGGGCAACTTGGCGGCAGCGCGGGCCACCTTCTCCGCGCTCGTGGTGCTGCGCGGACGGGGCCGGCTGGCACGCGGCTTGGCGTCAGCCGGCGGCGTCGGTGCCGGCATCGGACCGATGGGCGTGGAGTAGTCCCACGGGTCAACCGGCGCGTACGGCTCAGTCGGCATGTACGGGTCGAGGGGAACCGCAGCGACCGGCTTCCCAGACCGGGCCAGCACCTCGACGGCGAGCAGGAAGCTCACCGCGGGGACAGCGGCGACCAGGCGGGCGGTTGCGTTCGGGTTGGCGCTGGCCACGTTCGCCGCCAGCGTGGCGAGGATGCCGAACACCAGCGCGACCCGGGCGGACAGGCGCGGACGCCGGTGGTTCCGCTTGTCGTCGAGCATCGCCAGGGTGGCGACCAGGATCAGCCCGTCGATGGCCAGCGGCAGCACCGACGCGACGGTGACGTGCTCCCCGGCAGTGCTGGCCACGTCGTAGATGTGCTGGTACGACGCGAACCCCGCCACCGCCGCCACGAGGGCGGCAGCGGCGCGGCTGGTGAGGGTGGTCAGGTTCGGGGTGGTCGGCTTCACCGGGCCATCTCCTTGTCGAGCAGGTCGCGGACCGCGGCACGGCGGGACGCTTCGGCGTTGGCCACCTGGACGTGACCGACCACGCGCGCCTCACGGGCAGCGCGGGGGTTGTCGCGCAGCACGAGGGCGCGCGCAACGAGGAAGACGGAGGTGGGGACGGCGACGCCGCCACCCACGATCAGCAACAGCAGCTCGTACTCGTTCACGGCTTCTCACCCCACAGCCGATCAGTGATCATGATCAGGGCGTCGGCGAGCACCGCCGCGTCGGGAATGTCGAGCAGGATCAGCTCGGACGGCTCGCGGTCGCCGATGCCGTCCCAGCACTCCAGCGAGATCCGGACGGGCTGGGTCGGGTGCTGCTGGAGCACCGCGAACAGGCCCTCGCGGATGCGCACCGGCTCGGACCGGTGGAGGTTGTCGAGGTGCAGGGTCGGCACGCACCACTCCGGGTGCTCTTCGGTCGCCATCAGGCGTGCCGAGCGATGCGGGCGGCGGCCAGCATGGCGTGCGCCAGCTGCTCGACCTCATCGGGCGTGCCGGACCAGCCCTGGACGTTCTCACCGCCCGGGTAGTGGCCCTCGCTGCCCGCGGCGATCGACAGAACAACTCGGGTCGGGGTGGTGACCTCGCCGCGCTCGGTGCACGACTCGACCAGCACCCGCGCCGTGGCCATCTGCACGGTCGTGGCCGGGTCGTCGGCGGTCAGGTCCGTGACCACGACCTCGTGACCCAGGCCGATGGAGAAGCCGTCAACCTCGCCGACGAACCCCCGGTGGTCCTCGGTGCAGTACGACGGGCAGCCGGCGGGTCGGGCGGCCAGGGCGCGCTGGAGGCCGTCGGCGTAGCCCTCGGCGTACCGGTTGTCCCCGAGGTGGATCGCGTCGGCCAGCTCCCGCACGGCGGCGGGGTTGGCCTGGATCGCGGCCTGGATGAGCGCCAGGTCGGCGGCGGGAACCGAGTCCCACAGAGCCCGGTCCTCTTCGCCGTCGAGCAACTTCACCTCAGCGGGGCAGGCCTGGTTGATCGGCCAGCGGGCATCGGTCGGCCGCTGGATCGCGGTCAGGTCGGTGGTGTCGGCGTCGTTGAGACGCTGCGACGGGGGGACGGGTGCGGATGCAAGAATCTTCACGGGTCGCCTCCACGGGGCGATCAAGGGCCGGGATCACAGGAGCGCCAACTCCTGCCCGGCCCGTCTTGTTGAATACGTTGACCCTATGCGACAAACGCATAAGTGGCAATGCTTGTTCGGCATCGGTCCGCAAAAAGTCCGCAAGACTTCCGAAGATGACCAACGCCAACCAACTTGACCAAGCGCAACAAGCCCTGGTCAGAGCGGGTGTCGAACCATCACAGCAGGTCACAAAACCGACGTACGGAGTTCCGCTTCAACGTCTGAGTCGGGCCTGTTCTCGCAGGTTAGACGGTTGGGCATGGCTACGAGGCGTGAAGATATAGACACGTCCGGGCCGGCACGAGCGAGCTGGTCGTCGTCTTGCCCGCGCCGTTTAACCATACGATCACGGGGAGCGGGATGGTTTGCCGCGATCGACGGGTCTTCGGCTGCGTGCGCACCCTGGATCGCGGAGCGAACTGCCATTCGTTCGATCTGAACTGTCCGGGTCGTGCTGGCGCCAAGCCTCAGTCATCCCCGTACTCGTCTACGTCCAGCTCGGCCCCCGTGCGGTAAAGGAACTCCAGGACCCTGCGATCTAGGTGCCAGCCGAGACGCTGATGCTGGCCGGGTAAGCGGACCAGGTCAGCGCCGTTCGGCTGCGGACTCTGCCCTTCGTCACCGTCGTCGTTGAAGTAGCGCACAACCTGGAGCGTCCCGGTGATGCCCTCTCCCTCTGACGCGTCGATCTCTCTGGCGAGAGCCGCGATCTCATCGGCGAAGGGCTCAAGTCGCTCGATGAGGCAGTCAATCTGCTCATCGAGCGTCAGGCCGCCATCACGGCACACAAGCCTCCACGCATGGACACGGGGCGCCGGAGGGTCCTCCCTCTTGCTGGCCCTGACGCTAATCTCGTCTGGCTCCATGCCCAAGCGGGCCGCCATCTCGTGCGGCGGCACGTGCTCCGAGCGCAATGTGAAGTACACATACTGAAGTACCCGCATGCCTCCGATCATGGCAACGGGCCTGCGCAGCGAACAGCCTGCAACACCGCTTCGTGCCCGATCCGCGCCCGACGCAGCGGTCAACGCAGGTCGACGGTGGCACTCAGGTGGCCTCAGCCCGAACGCTCCGTGCTTCTCTATCAGTCGGTATGGCTGCTCGAGGTGTGAATCACCGCGATTCCCAAGCTGACTCTTCAGTTGGATCGAGACAGCTCGCCCCCTCTAGCTGGTTCGGGCGGACTCGGAACTGAGTTGCTCCGTCCTCGGCTTCCACATGGTCGGGACATGGCACCTCACGAACGTCGGCCGAGGCAGAGCAGCGCCAGGAAGGATGTCGTCATCCAAGAAGAAGATCGGCACCTTGTCGACGAAGGCGGGTGCGCTCCTTCGAGTGCTGGTGCCCGCTCCCCAGTAGGGCGGGGCGACGGCAGACGAGACGGCGGGGCGCACCGCTACATTTGCGTCGAGGCTGGATACTCCCACCATGAACCAGATCTGGCCGGTTTTTCTCGTCGCCGCGCTTGGTGTTACCGGTACCCTCGGGGCCGCTATTTCGACCCAGTTCCTTACCACTCGCCGCGAGGACCGTCGATGGAATGTGGAGCGCGAACGTGAGCAGGAACGCTGGGAGCGAGAGCGCGAAGACCGAGCGAGGGAGTGGCAGCGAGAGGATGAGCTTCGGCATCGCGAGTCCCGCGAAGAGACCTACAAAGAGTTCATGCAGACCATTTGCAATTGGGGTCGACGAGCGGCTGATATCAGGCAGATGATCGAGTCCCGAGAGGGTCATCTGTTCATCGTGGATACCGACGATCTCTACGAAGCCAGCGTGAATGCCATAGGCATCATGGCGGAGCTGGAGCTTTCGGCCTCCGCGCCGGTCCGAGATTCCGCCCGTGAATGCTGCGACGTCATGTCGAGGTTCGTCGCCGAGGTGGATGCCGTACTTCCCATGTCGGAAGGAGCGGATGGACTTGATGTTCCTGTTAGGTTTCACGACAGCTATAAGGCTGTCGCCAGAAAGACCGTTGAATTAATGCGCGCCGATCGTGGCCTCATGTCTCTGGCCGCGATCAATCCGCAAATGCTGCCCAATGCCCGGCCTGGTTCGCCAGCGCCGTTTGGGCAGGACGTCGATCGGTTCGAGCGGTTTCAGGGCGGCTTGGGGAAGGCGAGGGCCAGCTCCCGATCGTGAGTCTGTGAGCCAACGGTCGGCGCCCAGGACGATCTGCCACAGCTGCCGACCGGCGGTGTCGATCACTTGATGGACGGCGTTCGTCGCCTGCTCGGCTTGCGTTTTCTTCCGGCCCTGGCGTTCGCGAACTGTCGTTGGCGCTGGTCTTGTTGCTGCCGCTGCCAGTCGCGTCGCCGACGGTCGCGTCGTCGCTGGTAGCCGCGGGCGATCACAGCTAACGCCATCCACCCGGACAGAACCAGGCCTGCCGCTCCGACCACCCCTTGCAGCCGGCCACGATGCCCGCTGAGGACGCCGAAATCGGTAACGAAATCCCCAGGATCGTTGGGGTTGACCCAGATCCGCACCCCGCTGCCGGCCGGCCGGCAGACCTCCAAACAGCCAACCTCGGCCTGACGCTGAGCGTCGGCGAACTCGTAGCGCAGGTGCATCGTGCTCCGCCGCTTGTGCACGAGTTCATCGACGACTGCCTGGGCTGGCACGCCGTCGACCCGCAGTCGACTTGCCCAGGCGTCGTGGTCCTGAAAGGTCTTGAACGGCAGCCACAGCATGACCAGCCCGACCGCGAGGCCGAGCACGTAGACGGGGTAGCGGACGCGCCACCAGCTCCGCAAGATCTGCACGGCGGCCATGGTCGCAGTCGATGTCGACAAGCGGCGGTAGGTTGACCGGATGACGGAACAGCTGCTCCGGTCGTCGTTTGGCGCGGCGGCGACCGCGTACGCCGAGCACCGCCCGGATTACGCGCAGGCAGCGGTGCGGTGGGCCTTGGAGCCCGCCCCAGGCCTACGCGTGCTCGACCTGGGCGCTGGCACCGGCAAGCTGTCCGCGACGCTCGTGGCGGTGGGCGCGGACGTCGTGGCGGTCGAACCCGACCCGGCGATGCTCGCCGAGCTGCGCCGTGCGGTGCCGGTCGTCAGTGCCCTGCCGGGTAGCGCCGAAGCCATCCCGTTGCCGGACGGGTCCGTCGACGCCGTGCTCGCCGGCAACGCTCTGCACTGGTTCGACATGGCCGTTGCCGGGGCGGAAATCGCCAGAGTTCTCGCACCCGGCGGTGTCCTGGCCGGTCTGTGGAACATCATGGACGACCGGATCGACTGGGTTGCCGGGCTCGAACGGGTCAGCGGGAGTGCGGCAATCGGCCCGCGTGACACCCTGAGCAGTTGGCGCACGGCTACGGCGGACATGCTCGTTCCGAGCACCGGCCTGGTCGCGCGGTTCGGGTCGGCGGAGCCTGTCGAGTTCCCGCACGGGCAGCGCCGTACCGCCGACTCGCTCGTCGCGACGCTCGCGACGCGGGCCGGGATGCTGGTCATGCCGGAAGAGGAGCGAACGGCAACGCTCGGCCGGATCCGCGCGTTCCTCGGGAGTCGACCCGAAACCGCGCACGACGAGTTCACCCTGCCGATGCTGACCGGCGTCCTGCGCGCCCGCCGGAGCTGAGGGTCCGCGACCCGGTGAACCGACATCGGGGCGGGGCATTGAAAGCTTTGTTGGCAGGTGCCGAGGTGGCGCTCGTGGGCCTGTTCTCGGCGAAGGACAGGGAGTTCGACAGCAAGCTCAATCTGCTGGCCAGCGTGGTGGAAGCCCACGGTGGCCAGGTCGTGAGCCGGCACGTGCAGCGGCGGGGTGTCTCTTCCGGCGGCGCGGACAAGATGGGCGACCCGTTCTCGCGGCGAACGTTGCTCAGCCCCGGCAGGGCCCGCGAAATCGCCGAGGCCTGCTGGCAGCGCGGGGTCGGCGTCGCGGTGTTCGCGAACCCCTTGACCGACCACCAGCGGGCCGTCCTTACGGATATGTTCGGCTGTCCCGTCCTGACTGGCGAGGACCTCCGATAGGTCAGGGACGGACGGCCTTCTCGCCATGGACGGTTGCGTACTCCGCGGCGAGCCAGGGCCCGAGGTCGTCGATGAGTTCGCGGAGCACGCCTGGAACCGGCGAAGGCGTGCGGCCGACAACGGCAGCTCGACGCATCTGCCCGGCGCGTTCCGGATAGTAAAGCCCGAACGCCTCGGCGGACTCGGTGAGGTCGCTCGTCCAGCCTCCCCACCGAGGCATGATCAGCGTGAATCCCGTCCTGACGATGCGCCGGGCGACGAGCCGGCTGAGGGCCTTACGTTGCTGGTCGGTGTTTGCTTCGGCTGCGTGGCGGCGCCACTCCGGAAGCGCAAGGGACAGGTCACCGTTCGTCTCGCGGGCGAGCAGGGGAGTGGGCCGGTAGCGGGGGAGTTGGTCGGCGAGGTCGTCGCCCAGCAGGGGGGTGCACAGGCAGGCGACGAAGAAGCCGAGGTCGTGCCGCTCAAGCTCGCTGAGCAGCGTGCGTGCACTGAACAGCAGGACGCCCACGCCGTCGATTTGCGGAAAGGACCGGTCGAGGTCTTGCTCGATCCTGGTGGCAGCCGCCCGGTCGGCCTCGGTTGGTTCGGTGCGCAGGGCGAGCAGCAGGTCGAGGTCGGAGACGCCCAGGATGGCGGTGCCGCGCGGGATGCTGCCGTAGATGTAGGCGCTGTGCAGCAGAGCACCGTCGAACGACTCGGCTATCCGAGCGCGTGCCGCGTCGACAACACCGGCGAACGCGGGCGGGACCCGACTCAGCGCACCCTCGCGCGCAATCCAGCCCTCGGCGTCCAGTCCTCTCCCGGCCATGGGGACACTCTGCCGGAGCTGGCGACGACGATCACCCCCGCCCGGGCGACCTCGGCGTCCTACTGCTCGGCCCAGGCGCCCAACTCGTTGCCGCTGGGGTCGGTGAAGTGGAACCGCCGGCCACCGGGGAACTCGTACGGTCCGTTCACCACCTGACCGCCGGCCTCCTTGACGGCCTGCACGGACCGGTCCAGGTCGCTGGAGTAGAGCAGCACGAGCGGGCCGCCCGCCCGAACCTCCCTGTCCACACGGAGACCGCCGACCTCGGGCGCGGCGTCACCGTGTGGGCTGCGGATGCCGGCGTACTCCGGCCCGTAGTCGTTGAACTGCCAGCCGAACGCGTCGGCGTAGAACCGCTTGGCCACGGCGAGGTCGGTCACCGTGAGCTCGACGTAGTCGATGGCGTGGTGTCGGTGGGGCGATGGCTCAGACATGCGCCGATCGTGCACCCCGGGTACGACGAAACCGCGACGTGCAACGAAAGGTTGCGCGATGGCTGCGAGCTGTCGTAGGTTGAGTGCAACCAAAGGTTGCGAAAGGTTGTGGGCATGGAACAGGGAACGATCGAACGCGACATCCACGTCAACGCGTCCCCCGAGGTCGTCTTCGAGGTGGTCAGCCAACCCGAGCACATGCGGGAGTGGTGGCCCGACGACGCGCGGTTCGAGTCGGTCGCCGGTGCGCCCGGCGAGCTGGTCTGGCGCGACGCCGACACCGGCGTGACGAAGACCGTCGCGCTCGCCGTCGTCGAGGTCGACCCGCCAAAGCGGTTCTCCTTCCGGTGGTGCTTCACCGAGCCGGACCGGAGCGGGCAGGCGCTGTTCGTCACCTTCGACCTGGTGCCCAGCGGCGCCGGGACGCTGATCCGGATGACCGAGACCGGGTTCCGCGAGCTGGGTTGGGAGGTCGCTGTCCTGGAAGAGCAGTACCGCGACCACGAGAACGGTTGGGACCACTACATGCCCCGACTGGGCGAGTACGTCGCGCGGCTGGTCGCGACAGCGTGAGCGCGGCGGTCGACGACGAGCTGTGGTCGGCGATCGGCGACCCGATCCGGCGTACGATGATCGATCTTCTTCTCGCTGACGGGCCGGGCACGGCCACCTCGTTGAGCAGACGGCTACCCGTCACCCGTCAGGCCGTCTCGAAGCACCTGGCGGTCCTCGACCGGGTGGGGCTGATCCACGCCGAGCCGGCCGGTCGCGAGCGTCACTACCAGGTGGACGAGGCACAACTCGCCCGCGCCGTCGCCCAGTTGTCGGCGGTCGGCTCCACCTGGGACGCCCGCCTGCGCCGGATCAAGCGCATCGCCGAGACGATCGAACGCCACCGCACCAACAACCAGGGAGGCTGAAGATGGTGGACATCCTGCACCAGGTCGGCGTCGTCGCTCCGCTTGCCGACGTCTACCGGGCGGTGGCAACCCCCGAGGGCGTCGCCGGCTGGTGGTCGGTCGACACGACCGGCAAGAGTGAGGTCGGCGGGCAGTTGGCCGTCCACTTCGGTGACGAGGGCGGGTTCGACCTGGAGATCCTTGAGCTGGACCCGGATGGCCGGGTGCGGTGGCGGGTCGTCGGCGGCCCCGAGGAGTGGATCGGTACCGAGATCGGCTGGCGGCTCGGCCAGCGAGGCCGGTACACGATCGTCGATTTCACGCACGCGGGTTGGCGTGCGCCGACCGAACTCATGCACGAGTGCAGCACCAAGTGGGCGATCTTCCTGATGAGTCTCAAGGAGCTGGTGGAGACGGGACGTGGCCGGCCGGCGCCGAACGACGTCCAGATCAGCGACGGGCACTGACCTTGGTGCCGGCCGGATCGCCGGGGGTTCGCGCGCTCCGCCGTGAGAGAGCGACACCCCCGGTGACCAGGCCGAGGGTCACGATGGCCACGGCGCAGAGCAGCAGCGTCGGTCGGGGGCCGACGGCAGCCACCAGTGGCCCACCCAGAATGGTGCCCAGTGGCACCGCCAGCACGAGGATGGCACCGTTCGTGGCGAGCACCGCGGGCAGTTGGTCGGTCGACGTGCTGCGCTGGAACAGCGCCATCGACGTGGACATGTACGGGGCCCAGATGAGGCCCGCCAGGGCGAACGCCGGCAACGACACGCCGACGGGTGCCCCCAGGCCGAGCGGCAGCATGGCGACGCCGAACGCGACGACGATGCCGATGGTGGTGGCTCGCAGTGGCCAACGGCGAAGGTAACCGGCGACCAGACCTCCGGCGAGACCGCCGATGCCGAACGCGGTGTAGTACGCGCCGAGCAGCGTCGCGGAGGCGTGCAGGTCGTCGGTGATGTGGATCGGCATCGCCACGTACACCGGTCCGAAGAGGAAGAAGAACCCGAGGCTCAGCACCAGCAGGCCCAGCAGGGCGGGGTTCTGGCGGATGACCGCGAAACCGGCCGTCCGCGAGGCGTCGCGCTCGGACCGTGCGGGTCCGCCGTTGGCGGGTAGGGCGAGACGGTACGTGAGGGCCAGCGCGGCGAAGGTGGCGGCGTCCAAGGCGATGACCCACACCGGCCCCGCCCAGCTGATCAGAATGCCCGCCAGCGGCGGGCCGACGATGATGGCGAACCCTCCGATGGTGCTGAGTACCGCGTTGGCCGGCAGATGGTGTCGCTGCGGCAGCAGTTCGGCGATCAGGGTGAACCGGCCGGCGGAACCCCACGAGTGCAGTAGCGCCGAGGCGGCGAGCAAGACCACGTACAGCCAGATGGTGAGCACACCGGCGACGTGCGCGAGGGGGATCGCCGCGAGCGCGCTGGCTCGCAGGATGGCATCCCACCCGGCGAGCTGCGCGCCGCCGCGCCCACGCAGCAACCGGCCGAACACGACAGTCCCGGCCGCGCTGGGCAGCGTGTACGCCGCCATGGCCAGCGCGATCCAGATACCCCGCTGACCGTGCGGGGCGAGTTGGATGGCGAGCCAGGTCACCGCGACCACGGCCATGCCGTCGCCCAACGCGGAGACGGCGAGCCCGGGCAGGACGCGCCGGAGCTGAGGGTGACTGAGCACCGGCCAGTACGGCGAGGAGCGCGGAAATCGGGCGGCATCCGGCATGCTGCCAGCTCACCAGGCGCGCGCCCTGGGGATCAACACCTACTGCTACCAGCAGAATCAAACCGAGGGTGAAAGCCGGGTCACCGTTGCGGGCCGTCGTTTCCGCGGGCGGCGCCGAAGGACGAGCCGATGCTCGCCACTATCGAACCCACCGAGGCGAGCGACACCGCCACCGTTCCGGCGGTGTCGGCCCCGCCGTCTCCGGCCACCCTGAGGACGATTCCGGTGACCATCAGGACGACCGACAGGGCCAGGACTACCTGGACGGCTCGTTTGCTCATGGCGGCATCTCACTTCCGGCGGCGGGAGATCGACTCGGGTTCCATGACGTCAGGGCGATGACACCTCGACTTTCCGGAACCCGAGCCGATCAAACCGCTACTCCGCCCGGTAGACGGAGACGTGCGACGGGCTGTCGGCCTGGAACGGTCGCCGGTGCCAGTCGGCGTACCGCTCGGTGAGCCGGAGCCCGGCCTGCTGCGCCATCTCGTCGATCTGGTGCGGCCAGGCGTATCGCATGGCAAACGGCTTCAGGTGCACACCGTCCGCGTCGAACGTGATCGTCTGCCGGACGAACCGCTGCGCCGGCCTGTCGTACCGGTGCAGGCGGATCGTCGCGGAGTCCTCGGTGACCTCACGCACCTGCACCTGCTCGTCCGAGTCGAAGCTGCGCGGGTCGGGCACGAACGTCTCGATGACGAACGCGCCGCCGGGCGACAGCACCCGGGCGACGTTGCGGAAGCAGTCCGCCTGCCGCTCGGCGTCCACCAGGTTGAACAGGGTGTTGAAGACCAGGTACGCGAGCCGGAACTCACCGGCCACCGGCACGTCCGCCATGTCGGCGACGACGACCGGGATCTGGTCGCCGCCGGGCTTGGCCCGCAACTGCGCCACCATCTCCTCGGACGCCTCGACACCGTGCACGGCGAGACCGCGCTCGGCCAGTGGCAGTGCGACCCGGCCGGTGCCGATCGCCAGTTCGAGAACGGGACCCCCGTCGGCCAGATCGGCCAGGAAGTCCACCGCTGGCGCGGGGTCGGGGTTGCCTGGGCCGTCGTAGTCGGCGGCCCAGAGCCGGCCGAAGAGGCCGGGATCGTCGAAGACCGACATCAGCGGCCTCCGGGGTTGGGGTCAGTGGCGCCCAGCAGCGCCAAGGGAACAAAACTGCTCACGAAGTCTCGATTCCTCGGGTCGGATGACTGTTGGTTCGGGGGACTTCGTCGTGTTGGGCATGATGGCTGCTCCCTTCGCGTGGCTGTCGACCGAGGACACCAGAGACGCCGTGGGCCCGGCAAGGCAATTATCCACCCCGTTGCAACAACCACTTGAGCCCAAGCAGCCCGGATGCCCCGACTTCATTGAAGTCGAG
>NZ_JBEZGJ010000129.1:0-21864 GCF_040649965.1 Micromonospora sp. NPDC048843 | reverse complement strand
GCCGCGCGGGGGGGCGGCCCCGCCGGCGGGGGCCGCGCCCCGGCGCCGGGGTGGCTCACCCCCCCCCCCGCCGGGGCGCCGTCGGAGGTCGGCCCCGGCCCCCAACCGCAACCAAACCCAAGCTCAACCAACCCCAAGCTCAACCAGCGGCCCAGCGCACCGGAATCTCCGCCGGCGGCTCGCCCTCACCGGCCCAGAAGATGGTGCCGGTGGCGTCCACCACCACCACCCGGGGCGTCCGGGCCAGGCCCCAGGTGATCACCTCGGCCGGGTCGTCCCAGCTCGGCGCCTCCTCCAGTACCCCGGTCTCGGCGCCGGCGTCGTCTCCGGCCGACCGCTCCCAGTACGCCGTCCAGACCTGCTGACCAGCGGACATGTCCGGGTGCACGAAGACGGTGCCGCGCCCGCGCCAGGCGGCGAGCCGCTCCGGGACCACCGGCACCGGCGTCTCCCCGGTGACGGCCTCCAGGTCCTCCACGCCGAAGGCGTGCGGCAGCAGCTCGGCCATCCGCAGTGGCCGGGTCTTGCTCTCGATAAGGCACTCCGGCCCGCCGTGCTCCCAGAGCAACTGCCGGCAGCGACCGCACGGCATCAACGGCTCGCCGGTCGCGTCGACGCAGGAGAGCGCGACGAGCCGGCCGCCACCGGTGGCGTGCAGGCTGGACACGACCCCGCACTCGGCGCAGAGCGTCACCCCGTACGCGGCGTTCTCCACGTTGCAGCCGACCACCACACGGCCGTCGTCGACCAGCGCGGCCGCGCCGACCGGGAACGTCGAGTACGGCGCGTACGCGTGCCTCATCGCTTCGATGGCGGCGGCGCGCAACTGCGCCCAGTCAATGTCGGTCATGTCATCATCCTGCCGAAGTAGCCCAGGTCAGAAGCCGTCGGGGTACTGCGAACGGCACGTCGGCCCGCGGTGAGGCGCACTGCTCGCGCCGGCCCGCCGGCCGCGTCGATCATGCAGTTGTGGTGGGCGACAGGTGCAACTTCGCGACTTCTGTGTGGCACCACAACTCCATGATCGACGACCAGCGCGGGTCAGCCCTTGATGTACGGCTTGCCGTCGGCGGCCGGTGCCCGGACCCGGCCGACAAGCCCGGCGACCGCCAGGATGGTCGCCAGATACGGCAGCATGGCCAGGAACTGGCTGGGGATCGAGCTGCTGATCGCGCCCAGGTAGGTGGCGAGCTGGTCGGCGAAGCCGAAGAAGAGCGCGGCGAGCAACGCGCCGGTCGGGTTCCACCGGCCGAAGATCAGCGCGGCCAGGGCGATGAAGCCCTTACCGCCGATCATGTTCTTGGTGAACGAGTAGAGCGCCAGCGTGTAGGACGCGCCGCCGATGCCGGCGACCACGCCGGCCAGCAGCACGTTGCGGTAGCGCACCCGCAGCACCTTGACGCCGAGCGTGTCGGCGGCGATCGGGTGCTCGCCGACCGAGCGGGTCCGCAGCCCCCACCGGGTGCGGAACAGCCCGATGTGGATCACCAGCACCAGGAGCAGC
This sequence comes from Micromonospora sp. NPDC048843, assembly GCF_040649965.1. Classification (NCBI taxonomy): domain Bacteria; kingdom Bacillati; phylum Actinomycetota; class Actinomycetes; order Micromonosporales; family Micromonosporaceae; genus Micromonospora; species Micromonospora sp. NPDC048843. The sequence goes on along the minus strand of NZ_JBEZGJ010000129.1, from coordinate 20,360 downwards.
CCGAGGTAGAGGAAGATGTTGCCGCGGAACAACGCCGGCCCGAGCACCGGAATGTCCTTCAGCAGCGGGATCTCCCAGTTGCTGAAGCGGGGCGCGCTGTTGTACTTCGCGGCGTCGGTCTGCATCAGCCGCTCGTAGAGGAAGCCGGTGACGCCGACGGCCAGCAGGTTCAACACGATGCCCATGACGACCTGGTCGACCAGGTAGCGGATGGCGAAGACCGCCAGCAGCAGCGAGATGAACGCGCCACCGAGAGCGGCGGCGACCAGGCCCACCCACACGCTGCCGGAGATGCTGCCGAACAGGGCCCCGCTGAACGCGCCCATCAGCAGTTGGCCCTCGATGGCCACGTTGACCACGCCGGACCGTTCGCAGAGCACCCCGGCGAGCGCGCCGAAGATCAGTGGCAGGGCCAGGATGAACGTGCCCCGGATGATGTTGACCAGCGGCATGAAGTTCTGCCCGGCCGGCGCGGCGGAGACCTGCCAGCAGAGGAACGACAGCACGAAACCGACGAGCCCGACGCTGAGCACGGGAAGGAACCACCGCTTCGGCACCCCGGCGAGCAGCGCCGCTCCGGCAGCGATCGTGATGATCCCGAACAGGATCGCCCCGATGGTGCCGTTGATCTCCAGTGCGGCGCCGGCCGCGTCGTCGCTGAGAGTGAATCGGGCCTGCTGGTCGGTGGCGAGCGCGCCGAAGAGCACCGCTGACAGCAGGCCGAGCGCCAGCAGCGTGAGACCGACCTTCCGGCTACGGGTCCAGAAGCCCTCGTCGACCGGGGCGACCGCGATGTCGGGGACAGCCATGGTGGACATGAGTTACCAGCCCTTCGCCAGGCTCGTCTGCAACCGGGCGGCACGCGCGGCCCGGAGCTGGAAGATCGCCTTCACCAGGGCCGGTGCGGCGATGAAGATGACGATCAGCGCCTGGAGCACTGTCACCAGCTCCAGCGAGATCCCGGAGTACGACTGCATCCGGTTACCACCGGCTTGCAGCGCCCCGAACAGCAACGCGGCCAGCAACACCCCCCAGGGCTTCACCCGCCCGAGCAGCGCCACCAGGATGCCGTCGAAGCCGATCTGCGCTACCACCAGCGGGGTCAACGCGCTGGCGGTGGAGCCGAGCACCATGTTCGAGCCGCCGAGGCCGGCCAGGATTCCGGCGAAGACCATGATCAGGATGTACGTGCGGGTGACGCTGATGCCAGCGGTCCGGGCGGCGTCCGGGTTGGCGCCGACCGCGCGCAGCTCGAAACCGAGCGTCGAGCGGTTGAGCAGCCAGGCGACCGCCCAGGTGGCCAGCACGGCGAGCAGGATGCCGGCGTGCACCCGCAGGTTGTCGCCGAGCAGTCGGGGCAGTTGGGCGGAGGTGTCCACCGCCTTGCTGATCGCGTCGGTGCGGTTCGGGTCCTGCACGCCGTTCTGCACGATCAACCAGGTGAGGAAGTACGTGGCGACGTAGTTGAGCATGATCGTGTTGATCACCTCGTGCGCGCCGGCACGGGCCTTGAGGATGCCGGGGATGAAACCCCAGATCGCTCCGCCCAGCGCGCCGGCCAGCACCGCCACCAGCAGGTGCAGGCCGGGCGGCAGCGGCAGCAGGAAGCCGGCCAGCGCCGCCATGATCACGCCGATGGTGGCCTGGCCCTGGGCGCCGATGTTGAACAGGCCGCCCCGGAAGGCCAGCGCCACCGACAGGCCGGTGAAGACCAGCGGCGCCGCGTAGGTCAGCGTCTCCGAGATCGGCGCGAGCACCGCCTGCCAGCCGTTGGCCCCGTCCACCCAGCCGGAGAAGGCCTCGGGGTCGAAGATCGAGCCCTTGAACAGGTTCGCGTACGCCTCGCTGACGAGCGTCCAGCTGGAGTTGATCGCGTCGGACGGACGCGAGGTGATGTACGAGTAGGTGGAGAGCACGTCGGGATCAGAAATGATCATCAGCACCGCGCCGACCACGATCGCCAGCACCAACGACAGCAGGGTCACAGTGAAGGTGTTGGCCGCCCAGAGGTTGTCCAGGAAGAACCGGCCCAGACTCGGCTTCGGCTCGGGCTCGGGGCCCGGCTTCGCCGCCGAGCGGTCCGGCTCGGTCGCCACCTCGGCGCGTTCCGTGTTGCCGAGCGCGTTCTGCGCGGCCTGCGCCTCGCTCGCCGGCTCCTTGTCCGGGGAGCCCGACTGCGGGTTGGGGTTGGTCATGACTCGTCCTCGCTCGCGGAGCCTGCGTCGCTCGCCGGGCCCCCGTCGGCCGCTGCGCTGTCGGCGGCGGTCGCCGCACCGGGCTTGTCGGCGGCGGTCGCCGCACCGGGCTTGTCGGCGGCGGGTGCTGCGATGGCGTCGTGGGCCTCGTCCGGGCTGATGCCGGCCATCAGCAGGCCGATCTCCTCACGCGGGGTGTCCGGGCCGACGATGCCGATGATCCGGCCGCGGTACATCACAGCGATCCGGTCGGCCAACCCGATCACCTCGTCGAGTTCGCTGGAAACCACCAGAACGGCGGTGCCGATGTCTCGTTCGCGGATGACCTGGCTGTGGATGAACTCGATCGACCCGACGTCGACGCCACGGGTCGGCTGGGCGGCGATGAGGAGCTTCAGCGGCCGGGACAGCTCCCGGGCCACGATCACCTTCTGCTGGTTGCCGCCGGAGAGGGTGCCCACCGCCGCGTCGGCCGATGAGGTACGAACGTCGAACTGCTCGATCCGCTCCTTCGCGGACGCCGCGATCGCGTCCGGCTTCAGCGCGAGCCCGGCACCGAACGGCGGCCGGTCGTAGATGTCCAGCACCAGGTTCTCCGCGACGCTGAACTCCTTGATCAGGCCGTCCACGCTGCGGTCCTCGGGCACGTAACCGACGCCCGCCCGGAGCACCTTCTTGGGCTTCCAGCCGTTGATCCGGTCGCCGGCCAGGCTGATCGTGCCGGCGAGCACCGGGCGCAGGCCCATGATCGCCTCGATCAGCTCGGTCTGACCGTTGCCCTGGACGCCCGCCACGCCGAGCACCTCGCCCGCGCGCACTGTCAGGTCGACGCCGTCGACAGCGCGGATCTGCCGGTCGTCGTCGACGACCAGCCCGGACACCTCCAGCATCGGTTCGCCCGGCGTGGCCGGGGTCTTGTCAACGGTGAGCCGGACGTTGCGTCCGACCATCAACGCGGCCAGCTCATCCCGGCTGGCCTCCGGCGAGGCGGTGCCGACGGTCTTTCCGCGTCGGATCACGGTGATCCGGTCGGCGATGGCCTTGACCTCGCCGAGCTTGTGAGTGATGAAGACGATCGACTTGCCGGCCGCCTTGAGCGACCGCATGACCGTCAGCAACTCCTCGGTCTCCTGCGGGGTGAGCACCGCGGTCGGCTCGTCCAGGATGAGCAGGTCGACGTCGCGGGTGAGCGCCTTGACGATCTCGACGCGTTGCTGGATGCCGACCGGCAGGTCCTCGATCACCGCGTCCGGGTCGACCCGCAGGTTGTAGCGCTCGGACACCTCGGCGACCTCGCGCCGGGCCCGCCGCCGGTCCAGGAAGCCGGCGATGCCGCCCCGGACCTGCTCGGCGCCGAGCATGATGTTTTCGGTGACGGTGAAGACCGGCACCAGCATGAAGTGCTGGTGCACCATGCCGATCCCGGCCCCGATGGCGTCGGACGGGCCCTTCAGCTTCAGCGGCTTGCCGTCGACCAGGATCTCGCCCTCGTCGGGCTGGTAGAGCCCGTAGAGCACGTTCATCAGGGTCGACTTGCCCGCGCCGTTCTCGCCGAGGAGGGCGTGAATCTCTCCAGGCTCCACCGTCAGGTCGATGTGATCGTTGGCGACCAGATCACCGAACCGCTTGGTGATGCCGCGCAGTTCGAGTCTCAGCGCAACCTCCTGGAGTGCGAGCGATGGTGCAGCCTAGCTGCCGTCGTACCGGCCGGAACGGACCGGCCGCCGTGGTGCGCGATCGGCCGCTCCGACCCCGCGGGGTATCCGCAGAGCCAGAGCGGCCGATCGGTTCGTACCTGTCCCCCGCCGGCCTCCCGATGATCTCACCGGAGCGGCCGGCCGGTTGTCACTTGGTCGGCTGGGCCTTCGAGGTGACGGTGATGGTGCCGGCGGCGATGTCCGCCTTGATCTTGTCGACCTCGGCCTTCAGCTCGGCCGGAACCTTGCTGTCGAAGTCGTGGTACGGGGCGATCGAGACACCGGTGTTGGCCAGGGTGCCGACGAAGCCCGGCTTGGCCTGCAGCTTCTCGCCACCGGCGGCCTTGACCACTGCCTCCTTGACGGCCTCCGGGATGTTCTTGACCACGGTGGTCACGATCGCGGAGCAGTCCGGGGTGCTCTCGCAGCCGTCGACGTCCACCCAGATGGTGCTGTACTTGCCACCCGACGCCTTGGCCGCGGCCGTGGTGCCGAGGCCGGAGCCGCCGGCGACCGGCATGATGATGTCCGCGCCCTGGGCGACCAGCGCGTCGGAGACCTTCTTGCCCTCGTCCTGCTTGTCGAAGGCGTTGGAGAAGGAACCCTTCTGGGTCTCCTTGTTCCAGCCCAGGGCCTGGACGTTCTTGCCCTTGGTGGTGTTGAAGTACTTCACACCGTCGACGAAACCGTCCATGAAGATGGTCACCGGCGGGATCGGCACGGCACCGTAGGTGCCGACCTTGCCGCTCTTGCTCATCCCGGCGGCCAGGTAGCCGGCCTGGAACGCGGCCTGGGCGGTGTCGAACTGCATCGGGTAGACGTTGGCGTCACCCGGGTTCGCGTCGACGATGCCGAACTGCTGGTTCGGGTTCGCCTTGGCGATCTTCGAGGTGGCGTCGCCCATCAGGCCACCGACCGCCAGGATGAAGTCGCACTTCTGGTTGACGAACTGCGTCAGGTTCGGCTCGTAGTCGGCCTCGGCCTTCGACGCGACGTACTTGATGTCGATGTTGTCGTTGGCGGCCTTGGCCTCCTGCAGGCCCTTCCAGGCCGAGGCGTTGAACGACTTGTCGTCGATGCCGCCAACGTCGGTCACCATGCAGGCGCTGAACTTCTTGGCGCCACTGCCGGCGTTGTTGTCATCCTTGGGCGCCTCGCCACAAGCGGCGGCGGTGAGCGCGAGCCCACCCACCGCGAAGATCGAGGCGATCCGCATCCCACGCACCGAGCGCAAGACGTCTCCTTCCCATTGCACACCGCGCCTTGTGCGGTGGCAGCCCATCAGCCGACCTGCGGGTGTGCCGCCGGCTGTCCCACGTTACGGACGGGAGCGTACGCCCGCGTCCACCCACCGGCCGACAATCGTGCACGACTGTTGAGCGCCTGTTACCCGGGTGTAACCCTTGCGTGGGGCAAGTCACTCTTCGTGCTGGTAAGCAAGCGCCGTGGCGTCCGCAACGTCCGTTTTCTGGAGACGTTTTCCTCCTCGGACGTTACCGCCAAAAGACCGCGACCGCCGCGTTGACCAGGGTCAGACCGACGATCGCGAGGAAATGACCGCGGTTGACCACGTCCCGCTTCCGGGAGAAGAAGACCATGACGAAGATCAGCAGCGCGATCACCAACTTCGTCACAAGTTTCGCCGGTGCCGGCTCGTCGCCGTCGCGCAGCGGCGCGGAGAGGCCCAGCCCGGTCAGCAACTGGATCACCGCGCCCCACAGCATGGCCGGGTTGATCCTCAGCCGACCGCTGGCGTACTGGGTGATCGAGCCACCGAGCAGCAGGGCGAACCCGATCAGATGGACGTAGAGAAGGATGAGTCGGAGTGCTTCCACGCCGCCCATCCTCCCCTATCAACGACAGTTTGTAGTAGTGGGTAGGCCGGTCGGCGCGTCCCAGCCGCCCGGCCACTGTCGACGGCCTACCCCTTCACGGCGCCGGAGGTGAGGCCGGAGACGATGTAGCGCTGGAGAAACTGGAAGACCAGCACCGTCGGGATCGCGGTCAACAGGGTGCCGGCCGCGAAGATGCCGAAGTTGGTGTTCCGCTCGCCGCCCTGCAACATGCCCCGCATGCCGACCGCGAGGGTCTTGGCGTCCGTGTCGGTGAGGAAGACGCTCGCCATCAGGAACTCGTTGATGGTGTTGATGAAGGCGAGCAGCCCGGTCACCGCGAGGATCGGCGCCACCAACGGCAGCATGATCCGGAAGAAGACCTGGGCGTGTGAGGCGCCGTCCACGGTGGCCGACTCGTCCAGCTCCCGGGGCAGGGTGTCGAAGAAGCCCTTCATCAGCCAGGTGTTCACTCCGAGCGCGCCACCCAGGTAGAGCAGCAACAGACCCCACGGGGTGTTGAAGCCGATGGCCGGCCACAGGTCGGTGATCGTGCCGAAGATCAGGAAGATCGCGACGATCGCCAGGAACTGCGGGAACATCTGGATCAACAGCAGTGACAGCAACCCCACCCGTCGCCCCTGAAACCGCATCCGGGAGAAGGCGTACGCCGCGAGCGCGGAGAGAAAGACCGAGGCGAACGCTGCCCCGCCAGCGATGAGCAGCGAGTTCAGAAACCAGTCAGCGAACTCGGTGCGCGCGAACAGATTCCCGAAGTTCTCCAACGAGACCCCGCCGGTCGGCACCAACTCGGTGGACGACAGGGTGCCGAGCGGATTGAGCGCCGCCGAGACGACGAACACGAGCGGAAAGAGACTGAACAGCACGCCGAGCAGGCCGACCAGGTGCCGCCAGCCGACCTCGGCGAACCATCGCTTCCTACGCTTACCCGCGTCGCTGTTGACCGCCGCCGGGCCGTTCGCGCCGCCCGTGACGGCGGTGCCGGTGAGCATGGTCATGCGTACACCTCCTCCTGTTGGCGGGTCCGCCGGAAGCTGACCGCCGACACCACCGCGACGATGGCGAAGATGAACAGCGAGATGGCCGCGGCGAAGCCGAACTGTGCGGCCTGCCCGCCGAACGCCAGCCGGTAGGTGTAGGTGATCAGCAGGTCGGTGGCGCCGTTGCTGGGGTTGTCCGCCGGGAACGGCGCGCCCTCGGTGGTCAGGTAGATCGCGTTGAAGTTGTTGAAGTTGAACGCGAACGACGAGATCAGCAGCGGCGAGAGCGCGACCAGCAGCAGCGGCAGGGTGACCGCCCGGAACGACTGCCAGCGCGACGCCCCGTCGACCGAGGTGGCCTCCGTCAACTCCCGCGGGATGGCCTGAAGCGCGCCGGTGGCCACCAGGAACATGTACGGGTAGCCGAGCCAGAGCTGCACCAGGATCACCGCGGCGCGGGCCGACCAGTCCTGCCCGAACCAGTCGACGCTGAGCCCGAACAGATTGTTGATCAGCCCGAAGTCGGTGTTGAACATGTCCCGCCAGACCAGCAGCATCGCGAACGACGGCATGGCGTACGGCAGGATCAGCAACATCCGGTAGAGGTTGGTGCCCCGCATTCGGGGCGAGTGCAGCGCCAGGGCGATCACCATGCCGAGGATGAACGTGCCGCCGGTGGAGCCGATGGCGAAGGCGAAGTTCCAGATCAGCGTGCCGAGGAACGGCCCGGAGATCCGCTCGTCGGTGAGCACCCGGGTGAAGTTGGACAGCCCGACGTTCACCTTCCAACCCTGGGCCAGCCGCTCGCCGTCAGCGGCGACGAACGCGCCGACCTCGCCGTCCGCGGTCCAGGTCTTGCCACTGTCGCTGTCAGTGACGCAGTCGCAGCCGGCGTCGTACGCCCGGACGGCCCTGCCCTCGTACGCCCGGGACAGGCCGGACGAGCGCAGCGCGCCTCCGGCGGTCGGCACCACAAGGTCCGTGATGTCCTTGCTGCGGGCGCTGGCCTGGCCGAAGTTCAGCACTGTATAGCCGTCGGCCGCGGTGACCTTTCCGCCGGGGCCGACGGTGGCCGCGCCGGGATCGAGCGGGCGCAGGCCCCCGGCGTCGCCGACGGAGACCGTGTCGGTTCCTGGCTTGGTGATCAGGAAGACCAGGGCGCCGGTGGCTGGGTCGCCCTTGGTGGCGACCGACAACGGGTACTGGGTGGACCCCGGGACCTGCTTCACCGAGGAACTCTGGATCGCGACGATCGCGTCGTCCTTGCTGCCGCGGTGGCCGTCGCCGAAGTTGGTGAAGGCAGTGCTCGCGGTGTAGAGCACCGGCACGACCTGGAAGGCGATCAGGAAGAGCGTGCCGGGGATGAGGTACTTCGCCGGGACGTGCCGGCGGCCCAGGTACAGATAGAACAGTGCGGCGGTGGTCAGCACCAGCACCGCCAGCCCGACCCACTTCTCGGCCGCCACGAGCGGGAAGGCCGCCCAGATCGCGATCCCGGCCACCAGGCCGAGCAGGATCACCTTCGCGGCGAGGCCGGCCGCGGTGATCGGCGCGTGGTTGCGCGCGGTACGGGAGGTGCGCGGGGGCTCGGTGCGTACGGGCCCCCGGCCCGGGGCCTGCTGGGCAGACCCCGGGCCGGACAGCGGTGTGCTCATTACTTGATCGAACCGGCGATCGTCTTGCCGGCCGCGGTCACAGTGCTTGTCGGGTCGGCGCCGCCGATGACGGCGGCCTCGGCCTTGCCGAACGGGTCCCAGATCGCTGCCATGGCCGGGATGGCCGGGAGCACCTGGCCGTTCTTGCCGGCCTCGATGAACTTGGCCAGGTCCGGGTCGCTGCTCTTGACCTGTTCCAGCGCGGCGGTCAGCGCCGGCGGGCGCGGGTCGGCCTGGTAGAGCGCCACGGCCAGGTCCGGCGTGGTGACATAGTTGGCGACGAACTCCTGTGCGAGAGCCTTGTTCTTACCCTTGGCCGCCACGTAGAAGGACTGGACGCCCACGAACGGCGCAGCCGCCTTGCCGCCGGCGAAGCCGGGAACGGCGGAGACGTCGTACTTGATGCCGGCCTTCTTGACGTCGGCGGTGGCCCACGGTCCGGAGACCAGGAAGGCGCACTTCTTGCCGGTGAAGGTGGCGGTCGAGTTGGTGTCGGCGATCGAGCGCTTCAGCACGCCCTCGCCCTTCTCGCCGAGCGCGGCGATCTTCTTGAACGCGGCGATCGACTCCGGCTTGCCCACGCCCAGGTCCTTCGGGTCGTAGTCGCCGTTCGCCGTGGTGCCGAAGAGGTAGCCGCCGGCCGAGGTGTACAGCGGGTAGATGTGGTACGCGTCGCCCTTCTGGCCGACCTGGAGGCAGAGCGTCTCGGTGACCTTCTTCTGCGCCTTGAGCTGCTTGCCGGTGGCGACCAGGTCCTCGATCGTCTTCGGTGCCTCGGGGGCCAGTTCGGTGTTGCGGATCAGCGCCAGGTTCTCCTGGGCGTAGGGCACGCCGTAGAGCTGGCCGTTGAACGTGACGGCCTTGACGGCGGTCTCGTTGAAGGCGGCCTTTTGTTCGTCGGACAGCTGCACCGGGTCGATGGCACCGTTCTGGACCAGGTTGCCGATCCAGTCGTGCGCGCCGATCACCACGTCCGGGCCGCCGCCCTGGCTCGACACGGTCACGAAGTTGTTCTGGAGGTCCTCGTTCGGGACGGCCTGGACCTCGACGCTGACACCGTTCTCCTGGCCGAACTTGTCGGCGAACGGCTTGAGGGCGGCGGTCCGCTTGTCGTCCGCCCAGATGACCAGTTTGCCGCCGGCGGCCTTGGGGGTGTCCTTCGCGGCCGGCTCGTCGCTGTCGCCACCGCAGCCTGAGGCGGCGAGCGCCAGGGCGAAGAGGGCGACCACACCCGCGGTACGGATGCGCATCGGTGCTCCTGTCGTCATGGCGGGTCGCCGGGGGAAGGGCGGGCCCGCCAGTGGAAACCTCTGGAAGTTCTTGCCAACCGGCGCATGGATGTTGCGCCGCTGCTCTCGCATGTTGCGGGGACGTTAGCAAGACGTTGCAAGTAATGGAAGGGCTTGCAGAGCACCCCGCAAGAACTTGCCGGTGGGCTAAAGTGCCGCCATGCGCGCTCGACTGTCCGACATCGCCCAGCAGGCCGAAGTCAGCGAGGCCACGGTGTCGCGGGTGCTCAACGACCGCCCCGGCGTGGCCCCCGAGACCCGGCAGGCCGTCCTCACCGCCCTCGACGTGCTCGGGTACGAGCGCCCGGCCCGGCTGCGTAAGCGCAGCGCCGGGCTGGTCGGCCTGGTGGTGCCTGAGCTGGACAACCCGATCTTCCCCGCCTTTGCCCAGGTCATCGAGTCCACACTGGCGCAGAGCGGTTTCACCCCGGTGCTCTGCACCCAGACCGCCGGCGGCGTGACCGAGGACGAGTACGTGGAGATGCTGCTGGACCGGCAGGTCTCCGGGATCGTCTTCGTCTCCGGTCTGCACGCCGACACGGCCGCCAACCACGACCGCTACCGGGCGCTGCTCGCCCGGCCGTTGCCGGTCGTGATGATCAACGGGTACGTGCCCGACATCGGCGCGCCCTTCGTCTCCTGCGACGACCGGGAGGCAGCCGAACTGGCCGTCGCCCACCTGGTCGCGCTCGGGCACCGCCGGATCGGCCTGATCACCGGCCCGGACCGGTTCGTCCCGGTGCAGCGCAAGGTGGCTGGCTGGCGCTCCGCGATGACCCGGCTGGCCGGCGTCGCCGAAGCCGACCTCGGCCCGCTGGCCGAGCTGTCACTGTTCGGAGTGGAGGGTGGTGAGGCGGCGGCCGGCCGCTTGTTGGACCGCGGCGTCACCGGCGTGGTCTGCGGCTCCGACCTGATGGCGCTCGGCGCGATCCGGGCTGCCCGCCAACGCGGCCTCGACGTGCCCAACGGCCTCTCCGTGGTCGGCTATGACGACTCCCCGCTGATGGCCTTCACCGATCCGCCGCTGACCACCATGCGGCAGCCGGTCACCGCGATGGCGGTGGCCGCCGTCCGCGCCCTGGTGGACGAGATCAACGGGCACGGCGCCCCGCACTCGGAGTACCTGTTCCGCCCGGAGCTGGTGGTGCGCGGCTCCACAGCTGTCGCGCCGAGTTCCGCACGCTTGTCTTACGCAAGATCTGCTTGACTCTTGCAGCGGCGGGCCGGCATATTGCTCGGATGATCAGCACCGCCGCCCCGCCGCACGCCACCGACGACGACTGGTGGCGCTCCGCTGTCGTCTACCAGGTGTACGTCCGCAGCTTCGCCGACAGCGACGGCGACGGCACCGGCGACCTCCAGGGCATCCGGCAGCGCCTGCCGTACCTGCGCGACCTCGGGGTGGACGCGCTGTGGCTGACACCCTTCTACACCTCGCCGATGATCGACGGCGGGTACGACGTGGCCGACTACCGGGACGTCGACCCGATGTTCGGCACCCTCGCCGACTTCGACGCGATGATCACCGACGCGCACGCCCACGGCCTGCGGATCATCGTCGACCTGGTGCCCAACCACACCTCCAGCGCGCACCACTGGTTCACAGCGGCGCTCGCCGCCGGCCCCGGCTCACCGGAGCGGGCCCGCTACCTCTTCGCCGACGGTCAGGGCGCGCACGGCGAGTTGCCCCCGAACGACTGGGAGAGCATCTTCGGCGGCCCCGCCTGGACCCGGATCGCTGACGGTCAGTGGTACCTGCACCTGTTCGACACGTCGCAGCCGGACCTGAACTGGCGTCACCCGGAGGTCCGCGCCGAGTTCGAGGACGTGCTGCGGTTCTGGCTGGACCGGGGCGTCGACGGATTCCGCGTCGACGTGGCGCACGGCATGATCAAGGCGGAAGGGCTGCCGGACGTCGGCTTCAGCACGGCGACCACCGGCCAGCGCCAGGTCGAACTGCTCGGCAAGGGCCGGCTGCCGTACTTCGACCAGGACGAGGTCCACGAGATCTACCGAGCCTGGCGGCCCATCCTGGACAGCTACCCGGGCGGCCGGATGGCGGTCGCCGAGGCGTGGGCCGAGACGCCACAGCGCCTGGCCCGCTACATCGGTCCGGACGAGTTGCACCAGGCGTTCAGCTTCGACTTCCTCGACGCCACCTGGTCGGCCGACTCGTTCCGCAAGGTGATCGACACCGCGTTGGCCGAGGCGACAGTGGTCGGGGCGCCGACCACCTGGGTGCTGTCCAACCACGACAAGCAGCGGCACGTCACCCGGTACGGCGACGGCGTCGAAGGGCTGCGCCGAGCCCGGGCCGCCAGCCTGCTGATGCTCGCCCTGCCCGGCTGCGCCTACCTCTACCAGGGCGAGGAACTGGGCCTGCCGGAGGTCCTCGACCTCCCCGACGAGCTGCGCCAGGATCCGGCGTTCCTGCGCACCGGCGAGAGCCGCGACGGCTGCCGGGTGCCCATCCCGTGGAGCGGCGAGCTGGCCCCGTACGGCTTCGGGCCGGCCGGCAGTGAGCTGAGCTGGCTCCCCGCCCCGGCGCTCTGGCAGGCGCTGTCCGTCACGGCGCAGACCGGCGTGCCCGGCTCGACCCTGGAGCTGTACCGGACCGCGCTGCGGATCCGCCGCGTTCATCCCGCGCTCGCCCTCGACGCCGACGGGGTCACCTGGCGGGAGAGCGAGCCGGGCGTGCTGGCCTTCTCCCGCTCCGCCGGCGCGTCAGTGCTGACCTGCGTGGTCAACTTCAGCGGCGCGCCGGTCGTGATCGACGGGTACGGTCAGCCGCTCGTCGCCAGCGCCGAGCTCACCGAACAGGGCTCCGGCCAACTGCTGCCAATTGACGCGGCAGTCTGGTTGGAACGGCGCTGAACGGGTAACTCGTTCTCGACCTGGTCGTTCGTCGTGCCCCGCGCCGACGGGCGACTGGGCTACCGGCCCCTTGTGGTGGGGGGTGAGGTGCCACCGGCGCCGCGCGGAGTCCGCTCCGCGTGGCGCCGGTGTCCGTGTGCCGCCGGTGGTTAGACCCGCAGATGGCACGGGTACCGCATCGGGAACCATCACTACGGAGGTGACCCATTGTGGTACGGATCGCCCAATGCACGCTCGACGTCGAGGACCTGGACCTGATGGTCGCCTTCTGGTCCGCGGCGCTCGGCTACGAGGTAGAGAAGGGCGACGACGGCAGCGCCAAGCTCTGGCCGCCGGGCAGGCCGTCAGCAGCCGCGCCCACCGTCTGGTTGCAGGGCTCGGGCACCGCCAAGCGAGGCAAGAACCGGCTGCACCTCGACCTGGTCGCGGACACGGACCCCCGCTCCGAGGTACGGCGGCTGCTGAGCCTCGGCGCGCGGCAGGTCGACGTCGGGCAGACCGGGGCCGAACAGTTCACTGTGCTCGCCGATCCCGAGGGCAACGAGTTCTGCGTGCTGGACCGCGCACCGACCCGCTGACGCCTCACTTCGCGGTGAGCAACGCCGCGATCCGGGTGAAGCCGGCGCGTACCTCGGCCTCGTCCGGCGGTTCGGCGGGCTCACCGTGCCCGGCCTCGTCGGCTGCCGCGTCCAACTCCTCGTCGATCACGTCCTCGAAGTCCCCGTACAGGTCGGCACCCTCCACCTGGCGGGCCTCGTCCTCGGCGGCGACCTGGGCGGCGGCGATCTCGCTGCGGATCTCGTCGGCGGACAGCGCCGGCAGCAACGGCTCCACCACTGCCATCAACTGCTCCTCGGCCACCACCGCCTCGGCCAGGGCCAACGCGTGCGGTCGCTCGTACGGCCCGCAGACCACCGGCTCCCACTCGTCGAGGTCACCGAGCGGACCGAAAGTGATGATCCATGGCAGGCCGAGAAGAGGTGAGTCCGCCGGCAGGTCCAGTGTCATGAGTGCGCCCACCGGCTCATCATGGTCCGCGAACGCGAGCGACGACGCCGTTCTGCTCAGTTATCGCCCGTCCGACTGTCGATCGGCGGCCGGTCAGCCGGGGCGGACCGCGTCCAGGGCGGCGCGGACCAGGGCGAGCGCGGTGGCCGGTGGCACACCGAGCCTGGCCGCCTCCGCCGCGTAGCCGGCCGCCGCCCGCTGCAACCTGTCGACGGCGTCGTCCCGCCCGGGGGCGACGAAGGTGCCGTTGCGCCCCCGGGTCTCCAGCAGCCCGGCCGTCTCCAACTCACGGTAGGCGCGGGCCACAGTGTTCGCTGCCAACCGCAGGTCGGCGGCGAGCTGCCGCACTGTTGGCAGTCGGCTGCCCACCGGCAACCGGCCGTCGCCGATCAGCTCGGCGAGCTGCACGCGCACCTGCTCGTACGGGGGGACCGACGAGTCCGGGTCGACCGAGATCAGCACCTGCGCGCCTTCCGTCATCAGCCCGCACCGCCCGGCGTTCCGGGGTCGATGCCCTCGTCGACATCCTTCGGTGGGGCGGGGGTTTCCGCCAGGTCCACCACTCGGCCGTTGGTGCTGGTCGCCAGGAGCGCCGCGCCGAACAGCACCAACTGGTTGAGCAGATAGAGGTAGAGCAGCAGACCGACGGCGCCGGCCACCACGGTGTACGCCGGGTTCCGCTCGGTCCGCACCACGTAGTACCGCCCGACGGTGTTCAGCAGCGTGATGCCGACAGCCACCAGCACCACCACCGGGCGCAGCCGGGACCGGCTCATCCGCAGCCGGGGCACGGCCAGCAGCAACGCGGTGGCGAGCACCGTGTTGACCAGCACGCTGAGCACCGCGCTGATGGTGGTCAGACCCACCGACCCGGTGCTGCGCAGCAGGAAACGCAGCAGCGACTCCAGCGCGTCCACCGCCGCGACCGAGAGGCCGAGTAGCACGAAGACGCCGATCATCACGCCCAGGTCGACGAGCCGCCGCACCACGAGATTGCCCGGCTGCTGGTTGAGCTGGTACATCAGCCGCTGCGAGGACCTGATGGCCTCGACCCAACCGATCCCGGTGAAGACCAGGATGACCAGGCCGACCACACCGACAGTGCCGCTGGAGTTGGCGATCTGCTCGGCGTCCAGGAACGGCAGATTCTCCTTGAGGAAGTCGGCCGCCGCCGCGCTGACCTCGTCGTTGTCCTCCAGAATCGCGCCGAAGATGGAGAACGCGACCAGGGCGAGGGCGAACACGGCGAAGAAGCCGTAGTAGGCGATCGCGGCGGCCAACCGGCCGGCCAGCACCTCGCCGTACAGCACCCCGGCCCGCCACACATGATCGAAGAGCCCCGACCGGTGGCGCGCGGCGCTCACCCAGCGGTCGATGCCCGCCTCGATCTGGCCGATCACGTTCACGCGATCATCCTCGCCGATCTCCCACCGCTGTAGTGGCAACCGGCTCCCGATGCTCGCCGGCCGGCGCGTCGCCGGTGCTTCAGGTGCTGGCGGTTCGGTTGCTGGCGGTTCGGTTGCCGGCGTTTCAGGTGCCGAGGCAGAAGTCCCGACGGGGCTGCCACCTGGCCTGCCCGCTGTGCGAGAAGAGGGTGAACCCGTCGACCTCGAACATCGCGGAGAAGTCGGCCAGATCCTCGTACACCTTGTCCAGGGCCTCCGGTGCCACGTCCTGAGCCACTGTGACGTGCGGATGGTACGGGAACCGGAGTTCGCGGTGCAGGCCCGGTGCCGCGGCGATCGCCGCGGCCAGCAGTTCGCACTCGCTGATCCCGGCGGCCACCGCGACGAACACCACCTGGGTGACCGGGCGGAACGTGCCGGTGCCCCGCAGGTGCAGCGTGAACGGCAGGTGCGCGGCGGCGACGGCAGCCAGGTGCCGCTCGACCGCCGGCAGGTTTGCCGTCCGGATCTCGGTGGGTCCGAGCAACGTCACGTGCGCGGGCACCGCCAGCGGATCACCGGCCTCGACCCGCCGCCGGGTGAGCAGGGCACCCCACGGTTCGGGGATGTCCACCGCGATGCCGATCTGGATGGTGTCGCCGGTCGGCGGCATCCCGCCACTGCGATCCACGCTTCGCGCCGCCCCTCCGGCCACCGAGCCGTCCACCTGTACCGCGGAGCTACTCGCCGCGCACGGGCGGGAAGAACCCAACCCGCTCGTACGCGGACCGCAGGGTCGTCGAGGCCACCGCACGGGCCTTCTCCGCGCCGGCCGCGAGCAGCTTGTCCAACTGCGCCGGATCGTCGAGATAGGCGCGGGTGCGCTCCTGGATCGGCCGGACGAAGTCCGTCACCACCTCGGCCAGCTCCTTCTTCAGATCGCCGTAGCCACGGCCCGCGTACGCGGCCACCAGCTCGTCGATGCCGCGGCCGCTGAGCGCCGAGTAGATGGTCAACAGGTTGGACACACCCGGCTTGGTCTCGGCGTCGAAGACGATCTCCCGGCCGGTGTCGGTCACCGCCGAACGGATCTTCTTCGCGGACCGGGCCGGATCGTCGAGCAGGTCGATGATGCCGGCCGGCGAGGACGACGACTTCGACATCTTCGCGGTCGGGTCCTGCAGGTCGGTGATCTTGGCAGTGTCCTTGACGATGTGCGGCGCGGGCACAGTGAAAGTCGCGCCGAACAGCGAGTTGAAGCGCTGGGCCAGATCCCGGGAGAGCTCCAGGTGCTGGCGCTGATCCTCGCCGACCGGGACCGCGTTGGCCTGGTAGAGCAGGATGTCGGCGGCCTGGAGGACCGGATAGGTGAACAGCCCGACGCTGGCCCGCTCGTTGCCCTGCTTCTGCGACTTGTCCTTGAACTGGGTCATCCGGCTGGCCTCGCCGAAGCCGGTGATGCAGCCGAGCACCCAGGCCAGCTGCGGGTGCTCGGGCACCTGCGACTGGACGAACAGGGTGCTGCGTTCCGGGTCGAGCCCGACTGCGAAGAGCTGGGCCGCTGCCACCCGGGTCCGCTGGCGCAGCAGCGCCGGATCATGCCCCGCGGTGATGGCGTGCAGGTCCACCACGCAGTAGAACGCGTCGTGGGTGTCCTGTAGCGCCACCCAGTGCCGCACCGCGCCGAGATAGTTGCCGAGGTGGAACGAGTCGGCTGTCGGCTGGATGCCGGAGAAGACGCGGGGCCGGGCGGGAACGTCGGACATGGCGATAATTCTGTCAGCAAGCAACCCGGTCCGTCATGACGGGCCGGCGGGTCGGCTCCGGCCCGCCGGTGCCGGGGTGCTGACCTCGCGTGGTTCGCCCGCGCCGACCCGGCGCGTCGGCCCGACCGCGACCCGGCGGTGCTGCTCCGCCACCGCCTCCCGGGCCGGCTCGGGGCCACCTGCCGAGGCCGACGCGGACTCGCGGCGCCGCCCGGTGCTCGGCTCACGGCCCGGCTCGGTGCCCTGCTCGCGGCGCTGCTCGGTGCCCTGCTCGCGGCGCTGCTCGGTGCGCGCGGCGGAGACGGCGAGTTGGGCCACCCGGCGGCCGTCCAACGTGAGCACCCGCAGCAGCCAGCCAGCCAGCAGCTCGGCCGGATCGGGCGCGCCGACGTCGGCGGCGGGCTCACCCGGCACCGGCACCTCGTCGCCGGTCACCGGGAGCCGGCCCAGCGCGGCCATGACGAACCCGCCCACCGTCTCGTACGGTCCGGCGGGTAGTGCCACCCCGGTCCGCTCGGCGAAGTCAGCGAGGTTGAGGCGGCCGTCCACCACGGCGGGCAGGCCGGCATGCACCGGGTCCGGGGCGGCGTCGTACTCGTCGTGGATCTCGCCGATCAACTCCTCGATGAGGTCCTCCAGGGTGACGATTCCGGCCGTGCCGCCGTACTCGTCGACCACCACCGCGAGGTGCTGGCCCTCCCGACGCATCTCGGTGAGCGCGGCGAGCACCCGCTTGCTGCCCGGGAGCCGCTTCACCTCGCGGGCCAACTCGCCGACGGTGACGCACGGGTCGGCGTCCGGGCGCAGCAGTACGTCACGGAGATGCACGAAGCCGACCACGTCGTCGTGCGTGCCGTCGGTGACGGGGTAACGGGTGTGCGTTTCGGCGCGGACCAGTCGGGCGGCTTCGACGATGGTCAGCCGCGCCGGGAGGAAGACGACCTCGGTGCGCGGCATCATCACCTCGCGGATCAGACTGGCGCCGGCCACCAGGACCTCGTCAATGATCCGCCGCTCGTCCGGGTCGAGCACCGTGTTCGCCGCGACCAGGTCCCGCAGGTCGGCCTCGGAGATGTGCTCCCGGCCAGCCGTCGGACCGGTCCCGAGCAGGTCGGTGACGAGTCGGGTGGCACCATCCGCGGCGCGGACCAGCACCCGGGCGACGGCCCGCGCGAGCGGGCCAGGGTCGCGGCGGGGGTGTGCCCGCGCCTGTCGCCGGAGCCCGGTACGGGCCGCTTCCCGCATGACAGAGATGGTAGACACCGTGGGCCCACCACGCCGGGGATCACGCGGAGCGGCGGAGAGATGTTCGGCTCTGTTTAATCATGAGAGATTATGATGGAATGGGGTTGACGGTGGCGACGGCGAGAGCGCCGGCCACCGCCCTAGTGTGATCACCGAAGGGCCACGTCCCGGGCGGGCCAGGCAGGAGGCAACGACGTGAAACTGCTCGTCACCGGGGGCGCCGGCTTCATCGGGAGCGTGGTGACCCGGATGCTGCTCGACGCGGGTCACCAGGTGGTCATCCTGGACGACCTGCGCACCGGCCACCGCGAGGCCCTCGCCCCGGACGCCACCCACGTGGAGGCGTCCATCCACGACGCCGCCCAGGTCATCACCGCGGACGCCGGGTTCGACGGGGTGCTGCACTTCGCCGCCCTGATCGCCGCCGGCGAGTCGATGGTCAAGCCGGAGCTGTACTGGCAGAACAACACCATCGGCACGCTCGCCCTGATCGACGCCGTCCGGGCCGCCGGGGTGCCCCGGATGGTCTTCTCCTCCACCGCCGCCGTCTACGGCAACCCCACCGAGCTGCCCATCACCGAAAACGCGGTAAAGGCCCCCACCAACACGTACGGCGCCACCAAACTCGCCGTCGACATGGCACTCACCTCCGAGGCGATCGCGCACGGGCTGGCCGCTGTGTCGCTGCGCTACTTCAACGTGGCCGGCGCGCACCTCGACGGCGACATCACGCTCGGCGAGCGGCACGACCCGGAGACGCACCTGATCCCGATCGCGCTGGACGTCGCCGCCGGCCGGCGGGAGAAGCTCCAGCTCTTCGGGGACGACTACCCAACAGTCGACGGCACCTGCGTCCGCGACTACATCCACGTCGCCGACCTGGCCCGCGCGCATCTGCTGGCGCTGGACGCGGCCACCGGCGGCCAGCACCGGATCTACAACCTGGGCAACGGCAACGGCTTCACCAACCGGCAGGTCGTCGACGTGGTCCGCGAGGTCACCGGGCACCAAATGCCCGTCGAGGTCGCGCCGCGCCGCGAGGGCGACCCGGCCGAGTTGGTCGCATCCTCCGCGCTGGCCCGCGAGGAGCTGGGCTGGGTGCCACAGAAGCCGACACTGCACGACATGGTCGGGGATGCCTGGGCGTTCTACCGCACGCACATCCTGGGCCAGTCATGAGTCACCCGAGCAGTGATGTCGCCGAGCGGGCCGCGGCCGGCTTCTCCGCGCAGTTCGGTGCCGAGGCCGCCGGCCGCTGGGCAGCCCCGGGCCGGGTCAACCTGATCGGTGAGCACACCGACTACAACGAAGGCTTCGTGCTGCCGTTCGCCCTGCCGATGCGCACCGTCGTCGCGGCCGCCCGACAGGACGGGGAGCACTGGACGGCCTGGTCCGAGCTCTCCGGCGAGGCGATCACCTTTGGCGCGGACGACGTCGCCGAGCCGGGTCGAGTCACCGGCTGGGGCGCGTACGTCGCGGGTGTGGTCTGGGCGCTGCGCGAGGCCGGTCACCCGGTGCCGGGCGCCCGGCTGGCGATCGCCTCCGACGTGCCGCTGGGTGCCGGGCTCTCCTCCTCGGCCGCACTGGAGTCGGCAGTGCTGGCTGCCCTGCTCGACCTCGGCGAGCTGGAGCTCGCCCCGGAACTGCAACCCCGGCTGGCGCAACGGGCGGAGAACGTCTACGTGGGCGCGCCGACCGGCATCATGGACCAGTCCGCGGCGATCCGTTGCCGCGCCGGGCACGCCCTCTTCCTGGACTGTCGCGACGAGTCGGTCGAGCACATCCCCTTCGACCTGGACGCCGACGGGCTGGCTGTGCTGGTCATCGACAGCCGGGCACCGCACCGCCACGCCGACGGGGAGTACGCGGCCCGCCGTCGCTCCTGCGAGGCCGGGGCCAGCGCGCTCGGCGTTGCCGCGCTGCGCGACGTGGGCGTCGACCAGCTCGACGCCGCGTTGGCTCGGCTCGACGACGAGGAGACCCGGCGGCGGGTCCGGCACGTGGTGACCGAGGACCAGCGCGTACTGGACACAGTGGCGCTGCTCCGCGCCGCCCGGGTCCGCGACATCGGCCCGCTGCTGACCGCCTCCCACGTCTCGATGCGCGACGACTTCGAGATCACCGTGCCGGAGATCGACACCGCGGTCGAGGCAGCGTTGGCGGCCGGCGCGCTGGGTGCCCGGATGACCGGCGGCGGCTTCGGCGGCTGCGTGCTCGCGCTGATCGAGGCCGACAGTGCCGACGCGGTAGCCGCCGCCGTGACCGACGCGTACGCGCAGCGAGGTTTCACCGCCCCCGGCACCGTGACGGTCCTCCCCTCCCCCCCCCCCCACCCCCCCACCGCGGCCACGGGCCCGCACCCCCACCCCACGACAGCGCACCCCCGCTACAACGCCCCAACCCCACCCACCCA